>CAJWAO010000001.1 GCA_913020765.1 uncultured Flavobacteriales bacterium
GCCCTGTTTTTAAGGTTTTAAAAAGCTCATAAAGATGAGAACGCATAGGAGCCATACCAGCTCCTCCACCGATATAAAGCATTTCGGCATCAGAATCATTAATAAAGAATTCTCCATACGGACCCGATATTGTTACTTCGTCTCCTTCTTTTAAGCCGAATATGTAAGAGGAGGCTATACCTGGGTTAATATCGGCCCATTTGTCATTGGCTCTATCCCATGGTGGTGCCGCAACCCTAACATTTAGCATTATTTTTCTACCTTCGGCAGGATAGGAGGCCATTGAGTAGGCTCGTACGACTTCTTCACTATTATTCATGACTAGATGGCGCATAGCGAATTTCCCTTCAGACCAATCTTTTTCAAATTTGTCAGGTTCGCCTGGGTGATCTTGCGGATGCGCAGTAATATCCATATCAGCGTATTTCACCTGAGTTTTAGGTATATTAATTTGAATATATCCTCCCGCTTTGTAATCCATATCTTCCGGGATTTCAACGATAAATTCTTTAATATAGGTGGCTACATTATAATTGGAAGCAACTTTTGCTTTCCATTCTTTAATTCCTAAAATCTCCTCTTCAATATGGATTTTCATATTTTCTTTTACCTTTACCTGGCAACCAAGACGGTGATTTGAAGCTATTTCCTTACGTGAGAAGTGAGGCGCCTCTGTAGGTAGGATTTCTCCTCCACCTTCATTTACTTGACAAACACATTGAACACAAGTACCACCTCCACCACAGGCAGAGGGTAAAAAAATCCCGTTGCTACCTAGTGTTCCCAATAAGGTACCTCCTCCGTCAACCTCTAATGTCTTTTCTCCGTCATTAATGTCAATTACTAGCTTCCCTTTCGGAGATATTTTTGCTTTCACGAATAAAAGCATTGAGGTCAATAGTAAAATGACCGATAAAAACGCAATTAATGTAATGATCAGAATCGTTCCCATAATTAGTTGATATTGTTTTCTTGGTTAGTATCAAGCATCGTTGTTATTGGCTCGCCCTCTTCAGTAGGAGCTTCTTTACCGTATTTTATTCCCATAAAACTCATGAATGCAATTCCCATCAAGCCGGTTACAATAAAAGTAATTCCTAAACCTCGTAAAGGCCCAGGTACATTTGAATACCTCAATTTTTCACGAATGGCAGCAATGGCCACAATGGCAATAAACCATCCGATGCCTGACCCTATGGAAAACGCAGTCGCATCCAAAATCGTAGAGTATTGTCTTTCCGCCATAAATAGTGCTCCCCCGAGAATTGAGCAATTCACCGCTATCAAAGGTAAAAATATACCCAATGCACCGTATAAGGCAGGCGCAAACTTTTCAACTAACATTTCGACCAATTGAACAATGGAGGCTACGACCGCTATAAACATAATGAACGATAAAAAGCCTAAATCCAATTCAGCATATTGCTCATCAATCCAACCCAATGCACCTTCTTTTAAGACATAATTTTCGAGTAAATAATTCACAGGAACCGTTACAGTTAATACAAAAATAACGGCCGCTCCAAGTCCAACTGCCGTTTTAACGGTTTTAGATACAGCCAGGTAAGAGCACATACCTAAAAAATAGGCAAAAATCATATTTTCACTGAAAATGGCCTTTACGAATATATCTAATGTACTTTCCATAAGCTCATCTTTTTAGTGTTCCTCAATTAAAGCTTTGTTTCTTGCTCGTTGAACCCAAATTATAACTCCCGTAATAATCAACGCCATAGGAGGTAAAATCATTAAGTTGTTATTTTGGTAACCAATCGTATATAATCCGGATTCTTCACCTGGTAGTGAGTTTCCGAAAATTGGAATTCCCATGAGGGTTCCAGACCCAAATAATTCTCTGAAGACAGCAACAAGGATTAAAATAGCTCCATAACCTAAGCCATTACCAAGACCGTCTAAAATCGATGGCCATGGTTTATTCGCCATCGCAAAGGCTTCCAAGCGCCCCATTATGATGCAGTTGGTGATAATTAATCCAACAAATACAGAGAGTTTTGCGGAAAGATCTGGAAGAAAGGCGGCCAAAACTTGATCGACAATAATTACCAAAGATGCTACAACTAATAATTGTACGATAATTCTAATTCTCGAGGGGATAAGGTTTCTGAGTAGGGAGACAATAAGATTACCCATGATAATTACAAAAAGAACGGACAGTGACATTACAATTGCCTGACTAACTTGAACAGTAATCGCTAAGGCAGAACATATCCCCAGAACTTGTATGGTTACAGGATTATTGTCTGTTAGCGGATCTGTGATCAGCATTTTGTTCTTTTTCGAAAATAATGGCTCAGATGTATTGTTATCAGCACTCATATTATTTTGAATTTAGATTCCTAAAATAGTTCGAATATATCTTAAGACTTCGGTTTACCATTTCTTCAACTCCTTTCGAAGTAATCGTCCCTCCCGTGATTCCGTCAATTTTACTATCACCTTTTATTGCTCCAGAATTATCTTTTACAACCTCGTATTTGACAAATGCACCCTGTTCGTCCATTATTTTAGAATCCTTCCATCGATCCATGAAAAAAGCCTTATTGATTTCAGCACCTAATCCTGGCGTTTCCGTTTTGTGGTCAAACGAAACTCCAAGTATGGTGTTCATATCTTCTTTAAGACATATGTAGCCCCAAATAGGTCCCCATAACCCCTTGCCTACAACAGGTATAATGTATTTAGTTTTGTCTACTTTCTTTCCTTTGGCTATAAATAAAGGATAATTTTTGTCTTCATTGGAAAGCGTTTTATCTCTATTTTCTTTCTTGATATCTACATCAAAAGCTTCCAGGCTCTCATCTGTTTTTTTCAACTCTCCTTTGTGATTTAGGATGATCGCATCTTCAAGATTGATATAATTTGGGAACTCGTCTTCCGCATTATCACGGGTAATACCTTCTTTTTCAATATCTATCATCGCCGAGAGAATATCGAGCTGTTTTTTTATTTTAATGTTATCTTTTGTCCGTTCTTTCAAGCCCTCTGATAATGTTGCAAGAATTAATCCTAACACAGAGACTAGTACGATTGCAAATCCAAATGTAAAGCTGGTTGATTCTTTGTTAATCGCCATTTTATATTGTTTTTAGACGTTTCAGTCGTCTGTTTATATTCGCTTGAATTACATAGTGATCAATGATCGGTGCCATCACGTTCATAAATAAAATGGCAAGAAATACACCTTCGGGATAGGCAGGATTTAGTACGCGAATCATAATGGCTAAAAATCCGCCAAAAAACCCATAAATGATTTTGCCCGATGCAGTTTGTGATGCCGTTACAGGATCTGTCGCCATAAATACCGCCCCAAAAGCGAAGCCGCCAATTATCAAATGATAATATGCTGGGAGGTCTAGATATGGATTTCCACCCACGAGGTTCAAGAGTAATCCCATGACAAAACCACCAATGAAAAAGGATAAAATAATTCTTAATGATCCAACGCCGGTGAATACGAGAAGAAGTCCACCAATTAAGCATGCCATTGTTGAGGTTTCACCAATAGACCCTGGTATCATACCCATAAATGACTCCCAAGCACCATATTCGTTTGAGAAGCTTTGAACCGCCATATTCGACTGGACTGCCTCGCCTGCTACGGTTGCTTTATCTGACATAAAAGAGGCTAAATCACCTAGTGCAGTTGCTCCTGAGAAACCGTCTAGCTCAGCAGGGTTCGTATTCATTTTTTCTCCCAATCCGGACATCCACACCTTGTCTCCGGACATCGATGTAGGATATGCAAAAAACAA
Organism: uncultured Flavobacteriales bacterium; assembly: GCA_913020765.1. Lineage (GTDB taxonomy): Bacteria > Bacteroidota > Bacteroidia > Flavobacteriales_D > Crocinitomicaceae > UBA952. The sequence continues at coordinate 3,774 of CAJWAO010000001.1, forward strand.
AAATGCTCTGGCCGTGAGGGCAATATTAACAACGTTCATCCCTGTTCCTCCAAAAATTTCTTTTCCGATAATAACAGCGAAAGCAGTAGCTAAACCTACCATCCACAGGGGAACGTCTGCCGGCATGGTCAATGGAATTAGCATTCCCGAAACCAAGAAACCTTCATGAAGTGAATGACCTCTCAGCATACCGAAAATAAATTCAATGGTCAATCCTACACCGTAAGAAACCACGATTACGGGAAGAACGATGGTTAAACCCATTAAGAACTTGGCTAGCATTTCTGAAAAATAAGGAATGTCTCTGTTTCCTTCAACCACAGCCATTTCCCAGTGCCCTGTATTGTATATTCCGAAGATTAGGCAAGGGATTAACGCAATTACCACCGTGAACATTGTACGTTTGAGGTCCACTCCGTCACGAATGTGTGTTCCTTTACTCGTCACAAGTTTTGGTGTAAATGCAAAAGTTGCCAGCGTTTCAAATAATGGATTCCATTTTTCGTATTTACCACCTTTGATAAAGTGGGGCTCCATTTTGTGTAAATATTTCTCTAAAAATTTCACTGAATCATTTTTAAGTTTACATGCATTCGCTAGCAATTAAATCTAGACCTTGTCTTATTTTCTCTTGAATGTTAATCTTGGTTGTACAAACATATTCGCACAAAGCGAAATCCTCAGGAGCCACTTCGTAAATCCCTAAATTTTCCATGCCGTCAATATCATTCGTAATTGCAGCTTTTGTGAGCTGAACGGGAAGTATATCAAAGGGAAATACCCGTTCTAATTCACCGGACACAACGAAGGCTCTTTCTTCCCCATTGGTGTTTGTATCCAAGCGGAACTTTTTACTTTTCGATAATAAAAATGTGGGAAACAACCTTGAATTTGAAAATTTATCAAATCCAGCTCCTAGCCAACCACTTGTAAGAAAAAATTTATATTCGTTACCTTCAGGAATTACGGTAATTTGATTGTGATAGTGTCCGATGTATTCGGTAAGCTCTTTTCGATCGCCCGTTAAAACATTACCCGAAATGTATCGAACGTTTGTTGCTTCAACGGAATTTTTAACTAGGGATTCCATCTTTGAACCTCGTGTGGCGTTCAGATAGGTTCGTGTGGTTACCTCTGAACCAGTAAGGGCTATTTTCCTTGATGAATTTATATACCCAGAGGCAAAAAACTTTCCTATTTCTGCCACCTCCTGAATATTTATGGACCAGACAAATTCCCCTTTATTTATAGGGTCTATATGATGGATTTGTGTCCCAACATTCCCTGCAGGATGAACTCCGTCAAAACTATGATGAATAACTCCCTGTATCTTGGAAAAACTTGAATTTGGTTTACTACTTAAGTGGACTTTTCCCTCCATCATGACCGACAATGCATCAAATCCAATTTGAAGTGCTTCCATTTCGTTTTTCAAAACAAATTCATAGTCCGGCGCGAGTGGGGCTGAATCAAAGGATGAGACGAAAATACCTTTGGCCTTGTTGCTTGGATTGGCAATAATATCTATCGGTCGTTGTTTCATTGAGCTCCAAAATCCCGATTCTAGAAGCAAGTTTTTAACGTCATCGGCAGTTTGTTCCTTAATTGGTTTAATTGAAAACTTCTTTGCTTCTTGTTTACCATCTGAATCAATAAGGATGTTTATAATTTTTCTTTTCTCTCCTCGAACAATTTGTTTGACAGAACCACTTACGGGGCTCACGAATTTTATAGCTTCTTTCTTTTTGTCAAAAAACAATACATCACCAACTAAAACAGTATCACCTTCTTTTACGGCCATTTTGGGTGTTAAACCATGAAAATCTAATGGTGAAACCCCAAATATTCCGGACACGGGAACCTCTCTTATTTCTTTTGTCGCCTCTCCTATAAGCCTGATATTCAGGCCTTTTCTAATACTGATTGTATTGGACATGAAATTTGAAATTTTTTTTCAGTGATAAAATTACGAAATTCCCTTCCGTAGTCAGGTGTTGAGGGTACATTTTATGGTGCTAAACAATAATTTAGAACTATTCTAAATAAAATAATTTTTTTTGAAAGAATAAATTTGAATACTAGACAAAAATAAATCAAATTTCGCCTCAATTTGATGGTCAAATTATAGTCATTTGTAGGCATTTTTTGAGTAATATGAATGAAATTTGAATAATGATGAGGATAATTCAAAAGAATCAAATAACTTTATTTTATGACATACATTCAGACGAAAGGTATAGAAATTTTAGTTTCCAATTGGTTTAGAGAAGATTTGTCCAATGAATCGGACTCCAATTTTTTCTACAACTATGAGATTACTATTCGAAACCGCCTTTCACATTCTGTTCAGCTTTTGTCTCGAGAATGGCATGTTGTACATCTTCTTCATGGGGTGTCCACAGTTACTGGAGAAGGGGTTGTTGGCGAGAAACCTATCCTAATGCCGGGTGAAGCATTTACCTATGTTAGCGGATGTGAATTGATCAACTCAATGGGTAAAATGTACGGGAAATTCTTTTTCAAAGACCTGACGTCGAAAAAAATATTTTATGCTGATATACCATCATTTAATTTGATTTTTCCAGCACTTTTAAACTAGGGAGTAAGTTTAATTACCTTTTTAGTTTCAAAAAATTCTTCCTCAAAAATCTCCTTAAGTTCATAAATTTGATAGTCGTACTTAATCCTATTTAATTCCTCATCAAAATCTCCTCCTTTCAAGTAATAAATGGAGGAGAAATCTTTATTTTGTTTTCCGCTCAGGTGTTGTATTAAACGCATGAAATTTGGAAGATTGGTTACCGCTCTACTAATTATATAATTATAAGTTCCATGATGTTTTTCGACACGGCTATGTATCGTCTCTACATTCGATAAACCGAGACTTTTCGAGATACTATCGATTACTTTTAATTTTTTTCCTATTGAATCGAGTAATACAAAAGAGCATGTCGGATTTACAATAGCAAGTGGAATTCCAGGGAATCCTCCTCCGGTACCGATGTCAAGAATTGTGCTTCCTTCCGGAAATTGAATGATTTTAAAAATCGCCAAAGAATGTAGAACGTGCCTTTCTCGAAAAAAATCCATGTCTTTTCTTGAAATCACATTTATTTTTGAATTCCAATCTGAATATAAATGTGCAAGCTGATCCAACATTTCATGCTGAATTGAAGACAATTCAGGAAAGTAACGTCGAACCGCGTCCATCTAGATCGTGTCTTTCGTTTTTTCGGCCATACTTGATAAAAAGTCGCGTGCACGAAACAATTGGGCCTTTACTGTTCCGAGAGGCAGCTTCAATTCTGTTGCAATTTCTTCATAGCTCAATTCTTTGAAGTAACGCATTTCTACTAGGTCTCTATATTTTGGTTTGAGCTTACTAACTAAAAGACGCATGTGAACGACACGCTGATCTTGCATGTAGGTTTCTTCTGGGTTAAGAGTATTTGATTTTGCGTCAATGGTTAAAACATCTCCGTTATCGGTTCTGATACCTGTATCCATAGAGGTTACTTTTATTCTTTTTTTACGAATAAAATCGATACAATTGTTTGATGCTATTTTGAACAACCATGTGCTAAATGCGAAACTAGGGGAGTACTGAGGCAGCCGATTAAAGGCTTTTCCAAATGCCTCTATGGTAAGGTCATCCGCATCGTCTGCATTTTTTACCATTTTAAGCATCATGTAGTAAATAGATTCTCTATACCTTTCCATGAGATCCGCGTATGCTAACTGATCTCCCTTTATGGCAGCTTGAACAAGAGTCAAATCATGCTTCGCTTTATCAGACAAATGATTCTTTTCTACCATGTTGCGCTCTTTTTATTTTTTGCAATTAAAAACAATAATGGGATAAAAACTGCATAAAATAAATCCCAAAACGGAAAGAATAATGCAAGGTTTTTTTCCTGAAGTTTTATGAGGCATCTTGCCCCAATCCACCACTTTAATGCATACAATACCACTATTGATAGTGTTAGATAAAGATCTTGATCCACCAATAGTATCAAAGAAACGAAACAAATCCAAGTGAGCACAAGGGAGATCGGGTATATTGCTAACAACAGTTTTTTAATAAAAGTGTATCTAGGTGTAGTTTGATAGTGTCGAGCTTTTTGCTTGAGCCAATCATTAATTGTTGTTTTGGCTGGTGAATACATAAAGGAATCAGGTGAAATTTGGATGGTATATCCCTTTTTTTTGACAGCCTCCTGAATAAATAAATCGTCGTCCCCTGAGGGTATTGAATAATGTGATTTAAATCCATTTACGGAAAAGAATGCACTTTTCGTATACGCTAAATTTCTTCCTACACCCATGTAGGGCTGGTTATTCAGGGCCATTGATAAATAATTTATGCCAATCCATGCGGTATCAAACCTAATTAGCTTATTCAACAAACCTGGTGACTCGAGCATTGGCCCGTAGCCTAGAACAATCTCTTTATCTCCTTTGAACTTATTGGATATTTTTTCAATCCAACGGTCTGAATTTGGGGTACAATCTGCGTCTGTAAATATTAGATGCTCATATTTAGCCGCCTTTAAACCGATAGTTAAGGGAAGTTTTTTACCTGTACGAAGATGTTTATCTTCTGCGAGTTCAACAATTTTTAGATGGTCGTATTGTTTTGAGAAAGTCTCTAAAATATCTTTACTGTTGTCAATTGATTGATGATTGACAACAATCACTTCAAAAGCATCATATTTTTGAGTAAGAATTTTAGGTAAATTTCGGAAAAGCTTGTCACTTTCATTTCTAGCTGCGATTATAATGCTAACTGGAACCTTCATTTGTCCATTTATTTTGGCAGGTTTTAAAAAGGCGAGCTTTCTTTGAACAATTATGATGAAATACAATTGAATCGAGAACGTTATTAAATAGACTCCAAAAAACAGAGCTTCGATATTCTGACTAATATACTGTTGCAAAAAGTTCATTTATATTGCTTATACAAATATGACCTATGAATCGTTTTCAATGTATCTTTGACGTATATTGTTATTAACATTGTTATGCACTTTGATATTTCCCATCAAGATAAAAATTCATCTGCAAGGGCGGGAGAGTTTCATACGGATCATGGTGTAGTTAAAACACCGATTTTCATGCCTGTAGGAACAGCTGGAACGGTTAAAGGTGTTCACCAACGCGAACTGAAGCAAGATATAGAGGCAGAAATAATTTTAGGAAACACCTACCATTTATTTTTACGACCCGGAATGGATATTATTGAAGGGGCTGGCGGCTTGCATCAATTCATCAATTGGGATAAACCTATTTTAACAGATAGCGGGGGTTATCAAGTTTATTCTCTTTCAGGATCAAGAAAAATCACTGAGGAAGGTGTTAAGTTTCAATCTCATATTGATGGGAGTTATCACTATTTTACACCGGAAAAAGCAATTGATATTCAGCGAAGTATTGGTGCGGACATTATCATGGCTTTTGATGAATGTACTCCATATCCATGTGATTATGCATATGCCAAAAACTCAATGGGAATGACCCACAGGTGGTTAAAAAGATGTTTGGAACAAATGGACAAAACCTCCTGTAACTATGGCTACAATCAAGCTTTATTTCCTATTGTTCAAGGAAGTACATACAAAGATCTCAGACAAGAATCTGCTAAAGTTATATCGTCTTTTGATGCTTTCGGTAATGCCATTGGTGGGCTATCGGTTGGTGAACCAGAAGAAGATTTATATGAAATGACAGCATTAGTTACAGAAATTTTGCCAGTTGAAAAACCGAGGTATCTTATGGGGGTAGGAACACCATGGAATTTATTGGAATGTGTTGCCCTAGGTGTTGACATGTTTGATTGCGTAATGCCTTCTCGAAATGCCCGTCATGGTCTTTTGTTCACTACCCGAGGAACGATAAATATAAAAAATCAAAAATGGTCTAAAGATTTTTCTGCCATAGATGCCGAAAGTCCATGTTTTGTTGATCAAAATTATTCAAAGGCGTATTTAAGACACCTTTTAAAATCAGGTGAATTTTTAGGAATGCAAATTGCAACGATCCACAATCTATCTTTTTACTTAAGAATCATGAAAGAGGCTCGAGCCCGAATTATTGATGGCTCATTTATTGCTTGGAAGAACAAGATGGTGAAACAAATGAATCAGCGGCTCTAATGTTATCAATAATCGACAGATATATCATTAAGAAATTCCTTTCAACATTTTTTTTCATGTTGGGAATAATCATGATGTTTGCGATTGTTTTTGATGTTTCTGAAAAGCTAGGAGATTTTATTTCTAACCAAGCTCCTTTAGAGAAAATTATCTTTGATTATTACGTCAATTTCATTATTCTTTACGGGAACATGTTTACCTCCATGATCGTTTTCCTTTCAGTCATTTGGTTTACGACAATTATGGCTAAGGATACTGAAATTATTCCCATATGGTTCAGTGGTAAGCCCCTTTCACGTTATTTACGACCTTATTTTATTTCGGCAACAATTCTGATGTTATTCTCCTTAGGGATTAACCATTTTTTGGTACCTCGTGCCAATAAGGTTCGTTTGGCTTTCGAAGAGCAATACTACAGAGATGCTATGATTGTAAGAGATTATCATGCAGAGTTTCCAAATAATGTTTCAGTTTATTTTTCAAATTACAACACCTCCGATGGGCGTGTCAATGATTTTACTTTTCAAAAGTGGTCTGAAAATCGAAAGCCGAAATTTTTTTTAAAAACAAGATATGCGTTAAATGAACCGAATTCAAAAAATTGGGTACTTCATGATTTTTATGAGAAACAATTCTATCCAGATTCAATTTCCATTCGCCATGTTCAAGAATTAGATACGACTTTTGACTTCAGTATTTCAGATATGGCCCAAAGAGAGAATACAGCAGAGACGATGACTTATTCCGAATTGAAATCATTTATCAGCCGTGAGCGAATGAAAGGGTCAGCATTTGTACCATTGTATGAAATAGAACTTCACCAGCGAACATCTTATCCATTTGCCGCATATATTTTAACGCTCATTGGAGTTTCTGTCGCTTCTCAAAAAAGGAGGGGTGGGATTGGCGTAAATATTGCGATAGGATTAGGAATTGTATTCGTATATATATTTGCCATGAAAATGTTGACTGTGGCCGCTTTAAATGTTGGTTTTCCGCCACTTTTATCAGTTTGGATACCGAACTTATTCTTCGCAATTGCCGCAGTTTTCTTGTTTCGATATTCTCAAAAGTAGCCTCAAAAGGGCCTGACTTAATAAGTAATATTACTTAAATTTATTGACGGCATTACGTATATTTTCTTTCGTGGGCTCTTGTATTTTTTCTTTTGGGCTGCCCTTTTTTTTTGGACTTCTGTAGAGTAATTGGAGCTTTGTTTAAGCTATTAAAACAACTCAAAAATGAAGACTTTACACTTACTCAGGGCGTTATCGTTTACGATTTTCTTTCTTTTGATTGTCGGTGCCAATGCTCAAGGTCAACTTGAGGCAAAGGTTTGGGCAACAATATCTGATCCAAGAGACATTCCATTTGTGGATGAAAATGGACAGCTATCCTCTCATGATTTAGAATTTAATCAGGCGATTTTAGAATTAGGAATCACATCGGTTGAAAGAGCATTTCCTTCTGCACGAAAAGCTTCATTAATGAATGTTTTTGAGTTGAGCTCAACATCTACGAACCGTGTTGATTTTTATGCCAAGTTGGTAAATGACGTTTCTGCACTTTCTATGATTGAATATGCTCCTATATATGAAACTTTGTCCACTCCGAATGACTATATCGATGAGGGTGGACACTATGCCGTAGGATTGATCAATGCACAGGATGCTTGGGAATTTACTTCTGGTAGTCCAGATATTACAATCGCAATATCTGATCAAAGTGCTGATGTAGGTCATTCAGAATTAGAAGGTGAGGTAATTTATTCAGCGCCAGGCAATACCCCCATATCCTCACATGGTACAGCCGTTTCCATAATTGCTGCGGGTGGTACGGATAATGATACGCTTCAAAGTCATATCGGTTACAACAGTACACTTGCTATTTATAACATGAACTACAATGCATTGCTTGATGCCTCTTACGCCGGTTATAAGGTCATAAATATGAGCTGGGTATCAGGATGTGAGTTTAGTGCCTATGCACAAGATATCATAAATACGGTTTATGAAAATGGGTCTTTTTTAGTTGCAGCTGCCGGAAATGGATCAACGTGTGGTGGTGCTGAAAACCTTGTTTATCCCGCCTCATACGAGCATGTATTTTCCGTAACGAGTATTGGACCCAATGATAATCATGAAAGAATCATTGGAGATTCTTCTTCTACGCATCAGCACAATACAGCGGTAGATCTATCCGCCCCAGGTTATGATGTGTACATTAGTCCTCTTCAAGGCTGGGATTTGATTTCTTCGGGTACCTCTTATGCAACTCCGTTGGTTTCAGGTACGGTTGCTCTAATGCTTGCGGTAAACCCCTGCTTAAGTAATGATGATATAGAATATTTACTAAAAAGTTCTTCGGTTTTTATTGATGACCTTAATCCTGATTATGCGGGTGTAATAGGTGAGGGTAGATTGGATGCAGGTGCGGCTGTTGAGATGGCCTTTAATTTTAATGCATTGGAAATCAATGCCGATATTTCCGTTGTTTGTGACGACTTCTGGGATGGGCATATAGATTTGGAAATTATGGGAGGCCATTCTCCGTATCAGGCCACTTGGTCTAATGGTGCTGAGGGACTTCATTTAACGCTTCCTGCAGGCGAGTTTATCGTGAGTATTTCTGACGCAATGGGCTGTGATTTCGATACTACATTTATTATCGGGGAATCTACGCCAATTTCATCAATTGAAGAAAGTATTCAGCATGTGGATTGTCACGGTGAAAATACCGGTGCAATAGATATTACAATATTGGGGGGTACACCTGATTTTTCATTCTCTTGGATGCATGGTGCTACCACAGAGGATCTAGTGAATTTAGAGGCTGGGACCTATCAATTAGCGCTTACTGATGGGAATGGCTGTGTTTATTTTTCAAGCTATGAGGTACTGCAATCGGAAGAAATTCAAGCAAATTTAGAAATTGAGGATCCGATGATGGGTGCAACCTCTATCGATCTCAATCTAACTGTTTATGGAGGAACTGCTCCTTACACTTACAGTTGGAACACAGGTGATACTTCAGAAGATCTTTTCAGTGTGTCGGAGGGGTTTTATGAGGTAACTATTGTCGATATCAATGGTTGCGCTGCATTGGCAAATACAACGGTTTATCCTGCAGATTTTGCCCAATCAAATGAGCTTGCCTTTGCAGAGGTAAAAGTTTATCCCAATCCAACCTCTACACCTGCTACTGTCACTTGGCCAAGTTATGAATTCAATACTTTAACTATTTTGAATGCTCATGGTCAAAAAATAGAGCAAAGGAATGTCAGTGAGCAAAATACATATCAAACTTCAACATTAAAGCCAGGGGTGTATTTCATCAATCTTTCGAATCAAAAACAATATACCACAACAAAAAAGCTTGTTGTTAAGTAAGTAACTTTTATGTTTAAGTTTCTCGAATTAAAGTCTTCTTCCGAGAGGGCTTTTTTATTTCACGATTATTACGATTCACCATGAAAAATATTGTATTTTATACAAAATTCATTTCGCAAGATTAAGCAATATGATAAGGTTCGTGACCCGTCCAATAGCAGTCTTCATACTATTTCAAATGAACTAAGTGTTTTCGTGTAACCTTCATCGCATCAATACTTAGCGTATACTGTGTAGGCTTCTTTAATTTCGATTTTGACCTATTGGTTGAGGTGTTTTCTCTTAAGAGATAGGTTCATCTTTGTAAGCATAAACAAACACAGCAATGAGACAATTACAACACAAATTAAATCATGAGGTCATGAAATTATTTATTGTAGACAAGGTAGCTTTTCAAACGGCATCTCTTCACAAAAAAGAACAGATTGTGGTTGAGACAAGAAACAGGGTGGAGGCTACGGTATTATTTCTAACAATTTTTGGGAGCTTTTTCTCAATCATGATGACTATTAAGTCTTTGATCATACTTTAGTCAAATCGATACACATTCCATCCTCGGCAACTTCACTATTTGAAAATATTTGCTTTAGCTCCTTTAGGTGTTCTTCATTTGTTTTATATCGGGATGAAATATGACCAACAACGAGCTTTTGAACTTTTGCATCTATAGCTATTTCTGCAGCATCTTTGGTTGTTGAATGAGTTGTTAAATTCGCTCTTTTTTGGTCTTTGATTAGGAATGTTGCTTCATGATATAAAACAGTCGCACCAGATATGTTTTTTGAAATAGCTAAACTTTTTTTTGTGTCTGAACAATAGGCATAGCTCAGGGCTTTTTGTCGCGGAAAGGTGAGTTCTTGGTATTTACATATTTCTCCTGTTTCAAGAATAATATCTTGAGCGTTTTGGAGCGCCTTGAAATGTTCAATTTTTAGATCGTATTCTGTTATTTTTTGTGGATTAATTTTAAGCAGTTTAGGTTTTTCCTGAATAAGAAATCCACATGTTGGAATTTTATGGTCCATTGGAAAACTATGGACCTCTACAATTTCATCCTCGTATATGGTTGCCTCATCAGTCATATTCAGCCTCACAAAGTAAACAGTAAAACTCAATCTTGATCCTCCGAATTGAAGCATTGGGTTGATGAGCTCTTCGAGCTCGCTTGGTCCGAAAATCGTCAGCTCTTTTTCTCTTCCTAACAAATTCATTGTACTTAATAGGCCCACCAATCCAAAATAATGGTCACCATGCAGATGTGAAATGAATACATGGCTTATTTTCTGAAAATTGATTTTATATTTTCTTAGTTGAAGCTGTGTTCCTTCTGCGCAATCAATTAAAAAATGTCGGTTATTACAGTTGACATATTGTGCCGAAGGCATTCTATTTTTCGTCGGCAAAGCGGCACCACTTCCAAGAATGGTTACAGAGAAGTTCACTATTGTAACGTGGCAAGTGCGCTGTCTAGATTTTCACTCAGGTTGAGTACTTTGTCTAGCTGAGCAATTTGAACCAATTTGAAAACGTCAGGTTGTAATCCAGCGATGTGAAAAGAACCACTCGTGTCTTTACAAAGCCTGTTCGCAATCAATATGGCACTCAGTCCAGATGAGTCACAATACTTCGTTTGACTCATATCAAGAACGATGAGGTTATTGGCGCTTTTGTTTAGATGAATAAACAAGCTTTTGAGTTCAGGTGCATTCGTTGAGTCCAGTTTATCAACTTGTGAGTAAACGACCGCAACATTTCCTTTGTGTTCTGATGAAAAATTCTTCATTACCTTCAAAAATATAAAATTTAGCGTTCAATTTGAGAGGCGAGCAAATAAATTACCGCCATTCTTACTGCAACACCATTTTCTACTTGCTGGAGAATGATACTTTGTTCGCTGTCTGCGACATCAGATGTAATCTCAACCCCCCTATTGATAGGCCCTGGATGCATGACAACTATTTTTTTGGAAAGTGAATCTAAAATCTCTTTATTTAGTCCAAATAACATTGAATATTCTCTCAAAGATGGAAAATAAGTTTCGTCTTGTCTTTCGAGCTGTATTCGAAGCATATTTGCAACATCACACCACTCGAGAGCTTCCTTTAGGTTAGTGGATACTTTGACACCGAGTTCCTTTATATTTTTTGGGATCAGGTTCAATGGCCCACAAACCATGACTTGAGCTCCGAGTTTTTGAAGGCAATAAATGTTAGATAATGCGACTCTTGAGTGCAAAATATCTCCTACGATAACGACTTTTTTCCCTTCTACACTACCTAGCTTTTCTTTTATTGAATAGGCATCAAGAAGTGCTTGTGTCGGGTGCTCATGTGTTCCGTCTCCCGCATTAATGACTTTCGCGCCTATTTTTTTTGATAAAAATGAGGCTGCTCCTGGATTGGGATGACGCATCACAACTAAATCCACTTTCATGGAAAGGATGTTATTTACTGTATCTACGAGTGATTCACCTTTTTTAACTGAGCTTCCGGATGCACTGAAGTTTACAATGTCAGCTGACAATCTTTTTTCAGCCAATTCGAAGGACAATTTGGTTCTAGTTGAATTTTCAAAAAATAAATTCGCAATGGTAATGTCTCTTAAGGAGGGTACTTTTTTTATTGGACGATTGATTACTTCCTTAAAACTATCGGCTGTTTTGAATATTAAATGAATGTCTTCAGAAGACAGCTCTTTAATTCCAACAAGGTGCTCAACGCTTAAATTATTCATCATTTTCTTTGCTAAACAGTACTATTTTGTCTTTTCCTTCAATTTCTGCCCATTCGACAGATACCCGCTCTGAAAGCAAGGTGTCTACGGCCTTACCAACATAGTTTGCATCAATTGGAAGGTCTCTTCTGAAGCGTCTATCAATAAGAACGAGTAACTCAACACTTTTCGGTCTACCAAAGGAAAGTAGTGCATCTAGTCCTGACCGAATTGTTCTTCCTGTAAAGAGCACGTCATCTACGAGGACAATATTCTTATTTTCTATGCTAAAGTCAATATTAGTTACACTTGGGATTAGTGGCGTTTCTCTTCTTCTAAAGTCATCTCTGTAAAATGTAATGTCTAGAGAGCCACATTTAATTTCTTTACCAAGAATATTTTCGAGCTGCTCTTTCAGCCTTTGGACCACGTGAATTCCCCTTGGTTGAAGGCCAATAATCACAGTTTCATTAAAGTCGTTATGGGTTTCAATGAGCTCATGGCAAAGTCTTTTAAGAGTCAATTCAAGGTGCTTCGCATTAAGGATGACCTGCTTTTCCATTGGGGCAAAGATAAACCTATTTTGGAATTTACAAACGATTTATTTGCCAAAAGGAAGGTTTATAATCTGATATTAAAAAGAAGCTTCCCGTTATAAGAAGTGTATCGTCTTCTTCCATATAAAGTTTGATTTGGCGCATAGCTTCACCTAAATTTGAGAAAACAGGAATTTCATTTTCTAAGCGTTTTATTACCTTTTCCCAGTCCTCTTTTGATTTCGATCTCCGGTTTGAAAACAAACAGAAGTTTGACCCAATAGTATCAAGGACCTCTAATGTTCGGTCGCCATATTCTTTGTCCTTTGCACCACCAAAAATAATATAGAGTTTCCCTTTTGTTTGGTTTTTTACATATTCAATTGTTCTTTGAATACCCTCATCATTATGCGATACATCCAAATATAGTTTAGGATTCTCAGCAACACACTCTAGCCTCATGCTATAGCCTGTATTTTGCTCCAAATGTTGAAGTGCCTTTTCCACATTACTAGGATTAGATTTCCGTTTCGCAACAAACTCAAACAAGTTGAGCGCAAGATTAAAGTTCTCTTTTTGATATTCAGGCAATCCTTCAAATGGGTATTGGTTTTGATTCAAATGCAGTATCGCATCCTTTTTCTTTGATATGGACTCAAATATTGGAAAGCTGTGTGGTTCTTTTTTTCCGATAAAAAGTGGTGTATTCATCTTAATTATGCCGGCTTTTTCCTTTGAAATAGCTTCTAACGTATTTCCTAGAAACTCCGTGTGATCTAGGCTTATGTTTGTAATTGCTGTTGCGATTGGTAGTAGCACATTGGTTGCGTCCAAGCGTCCACCCATACCTGTCTCAAATATGCAATAGTCACAACCTTGATCTAAGAAGTGTTTTACCGCCAGCACAAAGGTGATTTCAAAAAATGAAGGCTTGAAATTGAGCTGTAGTGCCTGTATATCCTCTATGTATTCCAATACCTTAGTTTCAGTGATCATTACACCGTCTATCCTTATGCGTTCTCGAAAGTCAAAAATATGTGGTGATGTAAAAAGACCGACTTTTTGATTTGATTCTATGAGTAATGAGGCCAAAAAACTACAGGCGCTTCCTTTTCCATTCGTACCAGCAACATGCACCGCATTGAGCTTTGTGATATTGAGATTAAAATGATTTAGAAGTTTCTGTGTGTGGCTAAGGCCAGGTTTATAGGCCATCCCTCCTTGTTTTTGAAAGGCGGGAAATTGATGGAACAACCAATCAATTTTAGATTTATATTTATCCTGCGTCAATTTGAACCGTATAAAAAGCCGTACGGATTGGCGCTCCAAGTTGTGCTTTGAATTTTATATTCTTTTTTACGTGATCAACAACAAGCTTAATGACATTTTGATCTGGGTGTGTGGTTGCGCTTGTTGATTTGGCAGATATGACTACTCCTTTATCATTTACAGTCAGTAGAATAGCTACTTGACCACTATAATCAGTGTTCGGTTGATCAGGTACAGGCGCATTTAAACGAACGAGTTCACCGTAACCACCACCACCTGTTCCTCCATTATTACCTCCTCCCGAAGCATCTCCATCGCTTCCACCACCAAACTCTTGACCACCCCCGCTACCACCGAAAGGGTTTGCGACGGCTTCATCCGGTTTATTATCAGTCAATTCATCATTAGAATTGTTCGTTGGATTTTTACTTTGGGCTGGTTTTTTAGCTTTTGAGGGTTTTTTGCTCTGGGCTTTATGCGATTCAGCCACAAAGTTTTTGATTTCTTGAGGTAGCGGGGGAGCAACGGTCACTAATGATTTGACCTCATTCGGGATATTAAATTTGATGAAGGATAAACAAATTAATACAATGAGCATAAAGCTCAACGTGAAGACCAAAGACTTCCTCTTGTGTTTGTCTTTTTGTTTGTTTTTCAATGCGTTTTATTTGTCGTACGCCAATACAGGATCCCAACCATTGAATTGAGATAAACCAAGTACCTTAAATACTGATTCATAGTCCGCTTGCTTGTGTCCTGCGATTCGTACTTTGGTCTTTCCTGATTCTTCAACAGCGGCGGTAATCAATCCCTCCATATCGGTGTAGTTTACCTCGTCACTTTCTTTATCGCCAAGTTTTACAACATAGTTGTTATTTTCTAATACGAGAACAGTAGGTTCAACAGGAGTCTGGTCTGTTGGTAAATTTTGTTCTGCTTTTGGCAGATCAAGCGGTGTTTGATTGTTCGCCATCAGACTCATAATGATGAAGAAAATCAACAGTAAGAAGACTAAGTCAGTCATACTGGCCATTCCTCCTTCAATTTTAATTTTATTTCTTTGGTTTAGGCTCATGATAGTATGGATTATTGATCCGCTTTATT
Organism: uncultured Flavobacteriales bacterium; assembly: GCA_913020765.1. Classification (GTDB taxonomy): domain Bacteria; phylum Bacteroidota; class Bacteroidia; order Flavobacteriales_D; family Crocinitomicaceae; genus UBA952. The sequence continues at coordinate 18,936 of CAJWAO010000001.1, forward strand.
ATCGTAGTTCTTCATTAGGTTGAATGAGATATTTTCCATCTCAATCGCAATCTTTTCTAGCTTCATTACAAGATGATTGTAACCTACGTAGGCGACAATACCCACGACCAATCCAGAAACAGTGGTGGTCATGGCCGTAAGAATACCTCCAGATATTGTTTTTATTTCTAGAGTGCCTGCACCTTCTAACCCAATAAAAACAGAAACCATACCAAGTGTGGTTCCTAAGAAGCCAATCATTGGAGCAACACCAGAGCATGTAGCCAAAACACCAAGCTTTTCTCCGAGCCTAGCCATTTCAAAATCACCTTGATTTTTTAACTGAGACTCAGCAATGGACTTTTTATTTCCGTCTTTGTACGAGGAAATATACTTTGAAATAAGCTTTTTGAAGGGGTTTGTCGAATTTTCATATTTACTTAGCATCATAGAATCATATTCTTCCTCTATTTTTCTGTTGATTGCACTATAGCTTTTCAGTATGCTGTTGAAATCAAAATACTTTTTTACAAATATGAAAACAACATAACCTAAAATTAGCAATAGGGTAACATTGATCGTTAGACCAACAAGTTCATCAGTATTGACGAAAACCTCCCAAAAGGTTTTGGTTGTTTCAATTGGGGCAGCAGTTAAAAAAAATGGATTCATAATGACAAAACGTTTAGTTGAAATATAGTTACTATAAAATTAAAAATACACCAATACCAGCAAAATAACCTACAAGTGCCAATAAGGAAATTCTTTTTAGGTACCAGAAGAAAGAAATATTTTCCATACCCATTGCCACAACTCCTGCAGCAGAACCAATTATAAGCATTGATCCACCAGTACCTGCAGCATAAGCAATAAAATGCCAAACCTCGGCATCCATTGCGTCTTGGAACATTCCCATTGATGCTGCTACAAGAGGAACGTTATCTATAATAGCTGAGCCAATACCTAATAAGGCTACAAATACATTTTCAGGCATAATTCCACTTACAGTATTTCCAAAAGTGAAAATCATTCCCAAAGATTCTAATGCAGCGACCGTCATTAATATTCCAAGAAAGAAGAGGATACTTGGCATTTCTATTTTGGTGAGCGCTTTGAAGGTCGGTCCGTGCGCGTGGTCTTGATGTTCTGACTTATTCAATGAGAACTCTCTATTCGTGATGATCTCAGCAACCATGGACATGATTCCTAAAGACAGCATCATACCAATATATGGGGGTAAATGTGTTAGTGTCTTAAAAATCGGAACAAACACAATGAGTAAAAGCCCTAAAACAAGCATAAAAGCACTATTGCTGCTATGCTCATCTTTTATTTCTTCGGCCTCAATTTCACCTTTAAATGCAGGTAAATAGGTAGCAATAATCGTTGGAATAAGCATACAAGCGATGGAAGGAATCAAAAGTGTTTCAACAAGCACTAGTGCAGTGACCTTGTCTTGCATCCATAACATTGTCGTTGTTACGTCTCCGATGGGTGACCAAGCTCCTCCGGCATTTGCGGCAACAATAATCATTCCTGCAAACCACATTCTGAGCTCTTTTTCCTTAATGATTTTCCTAAGTATTGTAATCAATACAATTGTTGCAGTAAGGTTATCGATGATAGCAGACAAAATGAAGGCAAGAATACAGACAATCCACAAAAGTTTTGATTTCTTTCGCGTACTGATCATAGCTTTAAATGTTTGGAAACCATTGAAATGATCAATGATTTCAACAATGGTCATTGCACCTACAAGGAAAATTAATATTTCGCAGGTTTTTCCAAAGTGATGGAGTAATGTTTCTTCCATCCAATCCATTTTTGACATTTCACCATGTGCACCGCTTAATGGAAGATTTGAAAACCCCTCAACTAAGTGATGGCTTCCAGGGTCAAACCAACTTGTGAAAGAGTCCAATCCAAATGCAACTGCTGCCCATGCAACTGCCATCATGACAAGTGCTGGGATTAATTTGTCTATTTTTAAGGAATGCTCTAAGGTAATTGCGAGATATCCAAGAATAAAAACAACTAGAATAAATACTTCCATAGTTTAAATGAGTTGATTAAGTGCGATTTCAAAGGCTGATTTCGCCAGGTTTGTTTTGGCATCGTTTACCTGGTAGGTGGTTTTTAAAGCCTCTTTTATTGTATTACTCGTATCTTTAAAAATCTCATGATCATCAAGCTTGTTGAGGTCATTGGACATCAGATATGCAAAAACCCGTGCCATTCCGCAATTTGCAATAAAGTCAGGAATGAGCGCTAAAGATTCGTCGGCCTCCTCAGCTATGGATCCAAAAAATATTTCCGGATCTGCAAATGGAACGTTAGCGCCTGCTGAAATCAACTCGACTCCTGCAGTTTTCATTCGGTCTAGTTGTTCTTTAGAAATCATTCTCGATCCAGCACACGGAATAAATACATCTGCTGGTATGTCCCAAATTTTTGCCTCTATTTCATTGTAGCTTATCATATTATCCGCTACGAGTTCGTTTCCCTTTTTGTTCAGGAACAATTCTTTTATTTTATCTAGGCTGAAGCCTTCTGTATTGATTAAGCCACCCACTCGGTCTATAATTCCTACAATTTTAGCACCACTTTGCGCTAAATAGAATGCCGCTGCAGAACCTACATTTCCCCATCCTTGAACAATTACCTTTTTATCGGTTAACGATCCTCCCCAAATCGAGTAATAGTGCTTGATGGATTCTGCAACTCCGTATCCAGTAATCATATCTGCGATCACATATTTTCTCCCTACAGATGGCGTATAGCTTTCGTCTTCAATAACTTTTAGAACACCCTGCCTAAGCTGACCTATTCTATTTATTTTCTGAGCTTCTTTCGGCTGGAAATGACCATTGAAAACGCCTTCTTGCGGATGCCATACACCACAATCTTCAGTAATCGGAATCACCTCATGTATTTCATCTACATTTAAATCTCCACCCGTACCATAGTAATGTTTGAGCAGGGGAGATACCGCTGCATACCATCTTCTTAAAACTTCCTCTTTTCTTGGGTCTTTTGGGTCAAAATTTATTCCTGATTTCGCACCACCTATGGGAGGTCCAGCGACAGTAAATTTAACCTCCATGGTTTTTGCAAGAGATTCTACCTCACGTTTATCTAATCCTTTTCTCATTCTTGTACCACCGCCAGCGGCACCTCCGCGAAGTGAATTGATGACGACCCATCCTTGGGCATCTGTTTCAGCATCGCTCCATTCAAATACGATTTCCGGTTGCTTGTTTTCAAATTTTTCTAGTAATTCTCTCATGAGGCCTTGATCAATCAAAGTGTGAACAAAAATAATAAATCCCCAATGCAAACGATTGATTTTTTTTCAATTCGCTTTATTAAGGTTGACTGTGGATTGGGTACCCAGGTTTGTGATATACTCCCGTACACAGAGAAAGTGCAGCGCCGGTAACCGTTTCAATTGTGGTTGATCGGTTTAAAAGGTAACAATAACCAAGGAATGCAAAAATCAAAGCTTCTTTAAAATCAATTGTTTCAGTATCTGGAATAATGACATCTCCCTTGTATTTGTTTTTTAGTTCCTGTATAATAAATTTATTCTTTGCGCCTCCTCCGGTAAAAAATGCGGACTCAATTTTATGGTTATTGAGTGTGTTTGCAATTTGAGCCGCGATGTGTGAAGAGATCGTTCTTAATATTGTTCTAGGCTCAAGATCTTCGTGAATTAGAGGGTAAAAGTTCTTGTTAAGCCATTCTGTGCCCAGAGACTTGGGTGCATTTTCTGAATAATATTCGAGTTCATTGAGCTTTCTTAAAAGAATTTCGTTTACTGTGCCTGCTTGCGCGAATTCTCCATTTTTGTCAAAATCTGCATTTAATAATCGGGCATATTTGTTTAAAGGTAAATTACTTGGGCAGATGTCGAAAGCTTGAATTTTGTTTTTGGTCTTAAAGCTAATATTGCAAAATCCTCCAATATTGATATAAGCTTCGGCTTTGCCATGAAAGAGAGAGAAATCTCCTTTAGGAACCAGTGGTGCTCCTTGACCCCCGGCTATCACATCCAAAGATCTAAAATCATTGATTACTGGAATTCCAGTATGATAGGCAAGTGTGCTCCCGCATCCCAATTGAAGGGTAAAGCCATTTTCTGGTTGGTGTAAAATGGTTTGACCGTGCGCGGCAATTGCTTCAATGTCATTTTGATCAAGTTTATTTTTTTCAATAAAAGCATTGACTTGAGCTGCGAAAAATAGACCAATTGCTTTATCTAAAACTTGAGCTTGGTCAATTTTTAATTCATGGGCATTTTTTATACTTTCTTCTAAATCAACAGGATAGCTTACTGCTTCACAGCATACGATTGTATGGTCAATTTTATCTACATTTTCTTCAAATTGAACGAGCACTATATCAAGGCCGTCCAAAGAAGTGCCACTCATTAGTCCTATTAATTTTTTTATCACCCCGAGCTTTTTATTTTCCCCTTAGAATTGAGTATTTTTGTCAAAAATAAATTAAATTTTACCAATATGAATTTTGAGTTATCCGAAGAGCACTTATCTGTAAAAGAAGCCGCAAGGGATTTTGCGCAAAACGTTCTTAAGCCAGGAGTAATCGAAAGAGATGATAAACAAGAGTTTCCTACAGAACAGATCAAAGAACTAGGTGAGCTTGGCTTTATGGGTATGATGGTTTCGCCAGAGTATGGTGGAAGTGGTATGGATACACTTTCTTATGTCTTAGCAATGGAGGAAATCTCAAAGGTTGATGCCTCAACTTCTGTTTGTATGTCCGTGAATAATTCTTTGGTTTGTTGGGGGATTGAAAAATATGGAACCGAGGAGCAAAAGCAAAAATATTTGATACCCTTAGCATCGGGACAAAAGATTGGAGCTTTCTGTTTGTCAGAACCAGAAGCAGGTTCTGATGCCACATCTCAAAAGACGAGTGCAATAGATATGGGAGACCACTATTTATTAAACGGAACGAAAAATTGGATAACCAACGGTTCTTCGGCAAGTATCTACATTGTAATGGCTCAGACAAATGCTGAAGCAGGTCACAAGGGTATAAATGCTTTCATTATTGAAAGAGGGATGGAAGGTTTCATTGTTGGTGCTAAAGAGGATAAACTAGGTATCCGAGGTAGTGATACACATACGCTTCTTTTTAATGACGTTAAGGTTCCTAAGGAAAATAGAATTGGTGAGGATGGATTTGGATTTACCTTCGCAATGAAGGTACTTTCAGGAGGTCGCATTGGTATTGCAGCGCAAGCACTCGGAATAGCAGCTGGAGGGCTTGAACTTTCTACCGCCTACTCAAAAGAGAGAAAAGCATTCGGAAAAGAAATATACAAGCATCAAGCCATTGCGTTTAAGCTGGCAGACATGGCCACTGAAGTTGAAGCAGCTCGTTTGCTGGTTTACAAGTCTGCTTTGGATAAAGATCAAGGTAAAAATTTCGATCAGTCAAGTGCAATGGCGAAGCTATATGCATCGAAGGTAGCTATGGAGCAAACCGTGGAGGCTGTCCAAATACATGGTGGCTACGGTTTTGTGAAAGAGTACCATGTAGAAAGATTGATGCGAGACGCGAAAATCACCCAAATCTATGAGGGCACTTCAGAGGTGCAAAAAATCGTTATATCGAGAGGGATTCTGAAAGGATAGTTTCCTTGGACTCATTTTATTCTCAATCTAACGGTTATTTTCTCTTAGACATTTTAGTGCATATTTGATATGTCCGTGAGCATTAATCATTGAGTTGAATACTCCGATGCATATTCCTTTCTTATTAATTACAAAAGTGACGCGCCCAGGTATCAGGCCGAATAAGTTTTTTGGAACATTAAATAAGTTCCTCAGCCGCTCATCACGATCTGCAATCAAATTGTAATTAAGACCAAACGTATTAGAAAAAGATAGGTGAGATTTCTCCGAGTCTGAGGATATGCCAATAACTTCACAATCGAGGTGCTCGAACTCGGTGTACCTATCTCTGAATACACATGCCTGTTGCGTGCAACCTGGGGTAAAGTTCTTTGGATAAAAAAAGAAAACAATATTTTTACTTCCCAAGATCTCTGAAAATGGTATTGGTTTACCAAAGTGATTGTCAAAAGTTAATTGTGGACATGAATCTCCAATTTTCATAATTTACCGAGTCCTTTTTTGTATCGATTCAATGCTCTTTCCCTTGCGAACTTGTGTTCCACAATTGGTTCAGGGTATTGGTCTGTACCAAATTCGGGAATCCACTTTTTTATATAGATAAAGTCTTTGTCAAATTTTTGCTGCTGTGAAGTTGGATTGAAAATTCTAAAATAGGGTGCAGCGTCGCAACCACATCCGGCAGCCCACTGCCATCCTCCTGTGTTACTTGCCAATTCAAAGTCAAGAAGCTTTTCAGCAAAATAGGCAGCGCCAAGTCTCCAGTCTAGAAGTAAGTGCTTCGTAAAAAAGGAAGCCACAACCATGCGGACCCGATTGTGCATGAATCCTGTTTCATTTAGCTCTCTCATCCCTGCATCTACCATAGGGTATCCCGTTTTCCCGTGGCACCAGCGCTCGAAATGTTCCGTATTTTTTTCCCATTCAACTAGGTCGTATTGCTTTCTGAATGAATTTTCAGCCGAATGTGGAAAGTGAAAAAGAATCATTTGGTAAAAGTCTCGCCATATAAGTTCATTCAAATAGCTTTCGCTAATCTTTAAGCTTTTGTTGACTAGTGAACGAATACTAATTGTACCAAATCTTAGGTGAACACTTAAAAGTGAGGTTCCATTGGCGGCTGGGAAATTTCTCTTTTCTTGATACTGATTTATGGTTTGCAACTCAACTGTCTTTTTTGGAAATTTTATTTGACTTTGTACAAATCCCATAGACTCCAACGATATTAGGTCCTCATTTTGTTCAAATTTAAAGAGAGAAGCTGTATGATTTTCGCTTGGATAAGAGGCAGTGTAGTTTTCATTGAAATAGGCTTTCCATTTTCTTGAGTACGGTGTGAAGACTGTATAGGGCAAGCCATCGGCTTTCAATACCTCTTCTTTTTCAAATACGACATGGTCTTTGGCACCAATGAATGAAATTTGTTGGTCTTTTAATTTGGAAAGTAAATATGCATCTCTGGACCGGGCATAGGGCTCATAATCGCGATTGGTAAAAACTGCATCTACCTTATATTTTTTAGCTAATTCGGGGATGAGTATTTTTGGATCACCATGCGCAACGATAAGGTCAGAATTTAGGCTTCGGTAAGCTTCCTTCAGCGCAGTAATTTCAGCGTGTATAAATGAAATACGGGCATCATTTTTAGGCAGCTTATCAATTATGGCTGTATCAAAAATAAAAACAGGTGCGACTTGTTCCGCGTTTATTAGTGCTTTGTGTAGACCTGCATTGTCAGCTATTCGAATATCTCTTCTGTGCCAGAATAGTACATTTTTAAATTTCATTTTCTATTGTGGTTTAGCGTAATTTAGAGACTTTACCTTTGTGAGCTTATAGTAATCAGAAAGGCCTGAAATACTCATGCTTTTTAGCTCTTGGAAGTCAAGTCGATATTTATTATTGTGTAATGTTCTCGGTATTGAAATTGAAATTACTTTTCCTATGATTAAACGTGTCTGGTTTGATTTTATCTCGATATCATCATCAAGCTCAAGTGCAATATGAAGTGGGGATTCTCCTACAAAGGGACACCTTAATTCTTTCTTATGTATGGCAGTTAGACCTACTTCTTTAAATTCATTTTGACCTTTCGAGTATCGGGCTGAGGTTTGGTGGGCTTTTTCAAAAAAGTTTTCTGTAATTAGATTAAAACTGTAATGCTTATATTTTAAAATATTTTGATAGGTATGTCTATCAACTGTGGTTGGTCTTTGAATAAATCCGAGTAGGGGAGGCCTTGCCCCGATATGGGTTATTGAATTGAAAATAGCTAGATTTTCATCTTCGCCCTGTCCGGTGCCGATAAGGTAGCCCGGCTTCGCACCGGAAAATGAATTAAAAAAAGCTGTAAACTCTTGCTTGTCTAGATTTTTGAATTTTTCTAATTCAATGGTCTCAATGTTATGCGTCATTACTCAGTAATTTACACGCCTTCGTAGACCACAACGTTGTTTTCAGTTTCCCATAGCTTGATGGATAGATCATATTTTGAATCAAGCTTCGCGCGCAGTAAGTTGTAGCAAACCATACTGATGTGTTCTGCTGTGGGAATCAGATTTTTAAACTCTGGACAGTCAATATTCAGATTTCTGTGATCGAAACGCTCAATTACCTCCTCTTTAATGATTCCTTTCAAAATTTTGAGGTCGATAACGTAGCCTGTTTCCGGATCGATGGGACCATCAATCCAAACTTCAAGTTTATAATTGTGTCCATGGAAATTATAATTATTACATTTTCCGAAAACCTCATTATTTTTTTCGTCAGACCAGTCTGGTCTGTATAGTCTATGTGCAGCATTGAAGTTGGCTTTTCTACAAACTTTCATTAGAAATAGGCTTTAAGTTTATTACGATATTCTTGAATGATGAGCTTGAACCAAAATGTGTAGTCATTGGGCTTTTTTTTCATGTTTGTTTCAAGTTCCTCAATTGAGACCCATGAAAAAGCCATGGCTTCATCCGTATTTAAGTGCGGAGTTTCATCTGTTGTACCAATAAAAACGTGGTCTAGTTCGTGCTCGATTAGGCCGTTATCGAAATCACATTTGTATAGAAATTTAAACAAAAATTTCAAATCGGCTGACATACCCATCTCTTCTTGAAGACGTCTTTTGGCGGCTTCAAGTGCATCCTCTTCGGGATAGGGATGACTACAACAGGTATTGGTCCAAAGTCCTGGTGAATGATACTTTCCGAGCGCCCTCCTTTGAAGCAGTAATTCTTTCTTGGAATTTAAAATGATTACAGACAAAGCCCTATGTAATTCACCTTTCTCATGCGCAAGTAATTTTTCCATGACACCGATTGGATTGTCTTGGTTGTCAACTAATTGGACCTGAATCATGCTACAATATGTTTAGATTATGCCTAACATATGATGTTACAAGAATTCTTGCTTTTTTCCGATTTGGGATACGTACCCTTTCTTCGAGAATTCTCTCGGCTTTTGTTCTTTTTATTTTCTTGAACAATTTGAAGTAATATTTATAGGCCATATAAACGCCAAAACGCGCCTTTTTCGGGAGCATTAGAATACCTTCATAACCAAGTCTAAAATCTTTTTCAATATCTGCTTCAATTTCTTTTTTTACAATGTTGTTGAAGTCATTCATGTTGATTCCTGGAAAATATGTTCTTCCCAGCTCATTGAAATCATCATTCAAATCTCTTAAGAAGTTTATCTTTTGAAATGCCGAACCGAGCTTCATGGCGTTCATTTTCAATCTTTGGTATTCACTATCCTCTCCGCTTACAAATATTTTTAAGCACATGAGTCCGACAACTTCCGCAGAACCTAGAATATACTTTTCGTAGGTATCTTTGTCATATACCTTTTTATCTAAATCCATTTCCATCGAATTCATGAAAGTTTCAATGAGATCGTGCGGGATATTATATTTATTTACAGCCCATTGAAAAGAATTCAATATTGGGTTCAATGATATTCCATTTTCAATTGCTTCGTAAGTATCTTTTTTGAAATCGGCAAGTAAGATTTCTTTATCGAACCCATCAAATGAGTCGACAATTTCATCAGCAAAACGAACAAAACCATAAATTGAGTAAATGGGTTTATGTAATTCTTTATTAAGAAAACGAATACCCAATGAAAATGAGGTACTGTAACGACGCGTGGTCATTTTACTCATGTCTTGACTTAATTTATCAAAAATTGCTTTCATGCTATGAATGGTTTTTAAGTACGTATTTTGCGACTACTTCTCCTGAAACAATTGAGGGTGGTACACCGGGCCCAGGAACAGTCAGCTGACCTGTATAATAGAAGTTGTCTAAGTTTTTATTTCGCAACGATGGCTTTAAGATAGCGGTTTGGCGCAATGTATTTGCCAAACCATATGCATTTCCTTTAAATGCGTTGTATTCGTTTTTGAAATCCTCAATACAGAAGCTTTTCTTGTATACAATATTCGCCGAAATGTCGTTACCAGTTTTTTTCTTGAAACGATTCAATAAGATATTAAAATATTTTTCTCGAGTCTCCTCGTTATCATTTAAATTTGGTGCGATTGGAATAAGAAAAAATAAATTTTCACTTCCTTTAGGTGCCACACTGTCATCAGTTACAGAAGGCGCACAAACATAAAACAAAGGTGCACTCGGCCATTGTGGGTCCTTGTAAATTTCTATTCCATGTTGCTCTAAAGATTCATCGAAAAAGAGATTGTGGTGTTGAATATCCTTTAATTTTTTATTCACACCCACATAAAAGAGAAGGCAGGAAGGAGCCATGACTCTTTTATCCCAGTATTTGTTTGAATAATTCGCGTGACCATTAAGTAGCTTTTTGTCTGTATGGTGGTAGTCAGCACCTGATATAACAATATCAGCGGAGTATTCTTTTTTATTCGTTACTACAGTTTTAACCTCTCGGTTTACCTTTTTAAGTGAAATTACTTCTTCACCTGTAACAAACTTCACATTATTTTCTTTGGCTATTTTTTCAAATGCTTCAACGAACTTATGCATCCCGCCTTGAGGATACCATGTTCCTAATTTAATGTCTGCATAATTCATTAGAGAATAGAGTGCTGGTGTCTCATTTGGCATTGCTCCCAAAAATAGCACAGGAAACTCTAACAGTCCGATGATCTTTTCATTTGAAAAATAACTTCTTATGAATTTTCCAAAAGAAGAAAAAAGATTCATGTTTAAGAGTCCTTTCAACACCTTAGCATTGGCAAATTCGAACACACTCATACTTGGCTTGTACACTAAATCTTGCATTCCAACCTTATACTTGACTTCAGCATCTTTTAGAAAGGACCTTAATTTTAGGGCACTGCCCTTTTCATGGTCCTCGAACCACTGCTCAAGTGCTTTCATGTCTGCAGGTACATCCGTAAAAGAATCGTCTTTCCAATACACCCTGTAAGACGGATCAAGTCTTTCAAGATTGTAAAAATCGCTTGTCGTGTGGTCAAATTTGTTGTAAAAGTCCTCAAATACATCAGGCATCCAATACCAACTAGGACCCATATCGAAGGTGAAACCGTCAATTTCAAACTTTCTTGCTCGACCTCCAATCTGCTTATTTTTCTCGATTATAGTAACATCATTCCCTTCTTTGGAAAGAAAGGAGGCTGCGGAAAGACTTGAAATTCCGGAACCGATGACGATAATCTTGCGAGGCATTTTTTAATTTAAAGTGTAAGCGTAATCAGGTAGTAAATCTATCAATTTTTTTCGTGCAATAAATATTCTGCTTTTCACCGTACCTATTGGAATATTCAATTGGTCTGCAATCTCCTTGTACTTAAAACCTTTGAAATGTAGAATAAACGGATCTTTGTATTCGTCACTTAGACTATCAATTTTTTCTTCAATATCTTTCGTCGCAATTTGCGAAACTGGTGTTTGCTCGTGACCTTTGCTGTTGGTTATTAGATACAGTTCCTTGGAATTATCAAAAATTGTTCCTGATTTAACTTTCCTACGGTATTGGTTGATGAAAATATTTCTCATAATGGTAAAAACCCAAGCCTTAAAATTGGTCTGTGGCGTGTAATAGGTTTTGTAGTTAATGGCCTTTAACATGGTGTCCTGCGTTAGGTCTTTTGCATCCTCCATATTTCTTGTAAAACCGAGCGCAAATGATTTAAGATTGCTCTCAATATCCATTAAAGCTTCATTGAATTCGATGGTCGACATAATATTTTGTTTAACGTTTACGGCGTAAATGTAAACAAAAAATGTTTAACAAAACAATTAAAACTTTAAACAAAATTGTTATACCCTGGTCCTTTTGTTTCTGTAAGCCCCGTTTTTACTGGGAAAAACCAATAATCATTTTTTTTACAATTTCTTCAATTTTAACACGATTTTTCCAATTCCAATCTTCTTTGGCTGCTAAGTCATTGATCGAATTTGGCCAAGTATCGGCAATTTCTTGTCTGAAGTCAGGTTTGTATTCAATTTCGAAGTCCTTGAATTTCTTCTTAATTTCATGATATAAATCTTGAGGACATAAGCTTATTCCTGCTAGGTTATATGAACTACGGACCTTTATTTGCGCTTTCGGTGCTTCCATAATTTCAATAGTTGCGCGTATTGCATCAGACATGTACATCATCGGAAGTTTGGTATCCTTATCGAGATAACATATATATTTTTTTTCTTTGACTGCTTTATCAAAGATATCAACCGCATAATCCGTAGTACCTCCGCCAGGAGCACTTTTATAGGAAATTAATCCAGGATATCTCAAGCTACGAACATCTACGTCGTACTTTTTAAAATAATATTCGCACCAGCGTTCGCCTGCTAGTTTCGAAATACCATAAACCGTGCTGGGTTCCATTATTGTATGCTGAGGTGTATTATTCATAGGTGAATTCGCACCAAAAACAGCAATTGAGCTCGGCCAGAAAACTTTATCTATTTTTTTATTCCTAGCTAGCTCTAGTACATTAAACAAGCCCTGCATGTTGAGATCCCATGCAAAGATCGGTTTGTTTTCGGCTGTTGCTGACAACATAGCAGCCAATAAATAAATCTGTTTGATATTATTTTCTTTTACGATTTTTACAAGTGCATTTTGGTCCATTATATCAAATTGTACATATTTGCCCTCCGCAAGGGATGGTGGACAATGCTCCTTAATATCAGAGGCCAATACATTTTCTAAACCGAATAGTTTTCGTAATTCAATAACAAGTTCTATACCTATTTGACCACATGCACCGACAACAAGAATATTTGACATAGCTCAGATTTGATACAAAAATAACTTTTGCAATTAAATAATCATTAAAACTGATATTCGTCATTTTTTATTCTCCTGAATGCCCCTTAATTTGTGTAAGGTGATTTTTTATTAACTTCAGTGATATTATGCCATTTTACAGAAAACTGGGTTCAATCCCCCACAAAAGACACACTGTTTTCAGACAGCCGGACGGATCACTCTATCATGAGCAGCTATTCGGAACAATTGGATTTGACGGAATGTCATCATTATTATATCATGTTCATCCACCAACCAAGGTAAAAGAAATAAAAGGAGCAAAGGATATTAGTCCGAAAGTTGCAGTCAAAAAAAATATGCAAATGCGCGCCTTCAAGGGCTTTGATGTACCTGCAGTTAATGACCTTATTGATGCCAGAATACCGGTACTGACGAATACCGATATCACCATCTATTTGTCGAGACCCGCAAATACAAGTGAAGCTTATTTTTACAAGAATGTGGATGCAGATGAGGTCATATTTATTCATGAAGGAAAAGGGACCTTAAAAACCCAGGTTGGTAACATTGATTTTTCTTACGGTGATTATTTAGTTGTTCCGAGAGGTATGATTTATCAAATGAATTTTGAGGATGAAAGCAATAGGCATTTTATTGTGGAATCAGCTCACCCAATATACACGCCAAAAAGATATCGGAATTGGTTTGGTCAATTATTGGAACACTCACCTTTTTGTGAGAGAGACATAAGAACTCCAGAAAATCTCGAAACCCACCGTGAGGATGGCGATTTTATTGTGAAAATTAAAAAAGAGGGAGTACTACATGAGTATGTCTATGGCTCGCATCCGTTTGATGTTATTGGATGGGATGGATATAATTTTCCATATGCTTTTTCCATACATAACTTTGAACCGATTACTGGTAGAGTTCATCAACCACCTCCAGTGCATCAAACTTTTGAAACCTCGGCGTTTGTAATATGTTCTTTCTGTCCGCGAATGTATGATTATCATCCTGAAGCTATCCCGGCACCATATAATCACAGTAATATAGATTCTGATGAGGTTTTGTATTATGTTGACGGTGATTTTATGAGTAGGAATGATATTTCGAAAGGACAAATCACTTTGCATCCCTCAGGAATTCCTCATGGCCCGCATCCGGGGGCTTATGAGCGAAGTATAGGAAAGGAAAAAACCGAGGAACTCGCTGTTATGGTAGACACTTTTAAACCTCTGCAAATTACAGAACAAGCGCTTGGAATAGAAGCTAAAGATTATTATAAATCTTGGATTCATTAATTTTTTTAAAAAAGGACCATGAAAGAAGTAAAGAATGTAGATTACGGATTAGAAAAAATATTTGAAGGTGCGCAAGATTTCTTGCCTTTGCTGGGAACGGATTATGTTGAGTTTTATGTGGGTAATGCAAAGCAATCTGCACATTTTTATAAAACAGCATTTGGCTTTCAATCATATGCCTACAGGGGATTAGAAACAGGAAGTACGGATTCTGTTTCATATGTTTTGAAGCAAGATAAAATTCGGCTGGTGCTGACCACTCCCTTGAATTCAAAATCTCCAATCAATGACCATATTGTCAAGCATGGAGATGGTGTTAAAGTTGTTGCTTTATGGGTTGATGATGCAAGAAAAGCTTATAAGGAGACCACCACGAGGGGCGCAAAATCTTACATGAAGCCGACTGTTGAAAAGGATGAACATGGTGAAGTTGTTCGAGCAGGAATTTATACCTATGGAGAGACTGTTCATATGTTTGTAGAACGAAACAATTATTCAGGAACATTTTTACCAGGGTTCAAAAAATGGGAATCCTCGTATAATCCAAAATCTGTGGGGCTCAAATATATAGACCACATGGTTGGAAATGTCGGTTGGGGCGAAATGGATATTTGGGTGAAATGGTATGAGGATGTTATGGGCTTTGAAAACTTTCTTTCTTTTGATGACAAGCAAATTCACACGGAATATTCTGCGCTGATGAGTAAGGTAATGTCAAATGGTAACGGGCGGATTAAATTTCCCATTAATGAACCAGCAGAAGGTAAAAAGAGGTCTCAAATCGAGGAGTATCTTGATTTTTACGAGGGCGCAGGTGTTCAGCATGTTGCTGTAGCAACCAATGATATCATTTCGACGGTAACAGAGATGCGTAAGCGAGGTGTTGAATTTTTAAGCACACCACCCGATGAGTATTACAAAGCTGTTCCTATTCGACTCGAGGAACACAATCATGAACTCCGTGAGGATATTGAAATATTAAAAGGCCTCGGTATCATGATTGATGCGGATGAGGAAGGCTATTTGCTCCAAATATTTACCAAACCAGTTGAAGATCGCCCCACATTATTTTTTGAAATTATTCAAAGAATGGGAGCCCTAGGTTTTGGCGCAGGTAATTTTAAAGCACTTTTTGAATCTATTGAGAGAGAACAAGCAAATAGAGGTACGTTATAGTTTTGTTTAGATAACCTGATAAGGGTTTAAAAACTTAAACGGTCATGATATCCTTTTCTTTGATTTCGAACAGGCCATCAATCTTTTTTGATGATCCATTTGTGATGTCTTGAATCTCAATTTCAGCATTTTTAAAATGGTCTTCTGATAAGCCATCATTTTTCAGTTCTTTAACCATGTCTAGAGCATCTTTTCTATTATTTCTGATGCCTATTTTTGCATTTTCAGCCTCCGCTTTTGCCTTTTTTACAAGATCTCTACGTCTTTCTTCTGTTAGCGGTGGAACTGTGATGAGTAACTGCTCGCCGTTGTTTTGTGGGTTTAGTCCGAGATTTGAATCAATAATCCCTTTCGAAATATCATTTAGCGTAGATTTTTCCCAGGGTTGCACAATCAATGTTCGGGCATCCATAACGCTTACGTTTGCCACCTGTTGTAATGGAGTCATTGCCTCATAATATTCGACCATTACACCAGAAAGCATTGACGGAGAAGCTTTACCAGCCCTGATTTTAGCAAGCTCACCGTCAAAATGTTCTATACTCTTTTGGTTCGAGGATTTAAGCTCGTCGTAGATCATCGTTAATTCTTCTGTCATAATAAAAATTTAATTGTGAACGACTGTTCCTATATTATTACCTGAGAGAACTTTTTCCAAGTTACCCGCGGTATCCATATCAAAAACTATAATAGGAAGATTATTTTCTTTACACAGGGTAAATGCTGTTAGGTCCATTACGTTTAATCCTTTTTCGTATACTTCATCAAAGGTAATCGAGTCATACTTGGTGGCATTCTCGTCTTTTTCAGGATCTGCAGAGTATATACCGTCAACCCTGGTTCCTTTTAAAATCACATCTGCATTTATTTCAATTGCCCGAAGCGAAGCTGCCGAGTCGGTGGTAAAAAATGGGTTACCGGTACCTGCGCCAAATATCACTACTCTACCTTTCTCTAAATGTCTTACCGCTTTTCTTCGAATGAATGGTTCTGCAATTTCCTTCATTTCAATAGCGGATTGAAGTCGGGTATGGACACCATTGGATTCTAGGGCTGACTGAAGCGCCATTGAATTAATCATAGTTGCGAGCATGCCCATGTAGTCTCCATGAGTTCGGTCCATTCCTCCTTGCTCTGCCTGAACGCCTCTAAATATATTTCCTCCTCCAATAACGATGGCAATTTGATAACCGTTATCTCTGATTTGTTTAATTTGTTTGGCATATGCATTGATTCTTTCATTGTCGATACCAAAGTGTTTTGTACCCATCAGAGATTCACCACTTAGCTTAAGTAAAATTCTTTTGTATTTCATAGATAATTCGTTGGACAAATATATATAAATCAAGTAGGTGAAAAAGTAATAATCAAAAAAAAAGCTATCCGAAGATAGCTTTTGAATTCAGTTTTAAAGATACTAACTGAGCGAGAACCTCTTAAAGTCAGAAACGGTTAAACCTTTTTCTGAGTTATTCAAAAATTGCTCTACAGTTACTTTATTATCTCTGACAAATTGTTGACTGAGAAGTGTATTTTCTTTAAAAAATTTATTCAACCTACCCATGGCTATTTTTTCAGCCATTTCCGCCGGTTTACCTTCTTGAATCGCTTGATCCTTTCCAACCTCAATTTCTCTTTCAATTGTTTTCGCATCAATACCATCTTTGCTCACAGCCAAAGGATTCATTGCAGCCACTTGCATAGCAACTTGTTTTCCTGCATCTTCAGCAATCTCGGAGCTGCTATTTAAGGCTACTAGCGTTGCCAATTGATTTCCAGGGTGATTGTATGCCACAACTCGATCAGACTCTACTAAAGTATAGGCTGATAGGTCAAGTTTTTCACCTATTACACCAATTTGCTCTGTAATCTTTTCACTTACAGAAAGTTTTTCGTTGTAAGCCAGAGTTTTGAGCTCATCGAGTGATTTTGGAAGCTTTTCTAAAGCCAAATCGACTAAAGATTGCACCAACTCAACATAACCGTCATTTTTGGCTACGAAGTCAGTTTCACAGTTTAAGGTTACAATAACTCCCGCGGTCGAATCATTGCTCGATTGAGCTATAATGACTCCTTCTTTCGCATCGTTACCCCCTCTTTTGGCAGCGATTTTTTGTCCTTTTTTTCGAAGCACATCAACTGCAGCTTCAAAATCGCCGTTGGTTTCCACAAGTGCATTTTTGCAGTCCATCATCCCGGCTCCGGTCTGTTGTCGAAGTTTATTAACTTCTGACGCTTTAATTGACATTTTATTCAGTTTTAGTTATTTATCTTCTTTACCGGCTTTTGCTGTGCTCGCTTTTTTCGCTGCTGGCTTTTTCGCTGCAGTTTTTTTCGCTGGTGCTTTCTCAGCCTTTACCTCTTTCTTTGTCGCCGTTGCTTTTTTTGCTTTAGCTTTTTCGGCCTTTGGCTCTTTTTTTGTTGAAGCAGCCTTTTTGGGAGAAGTTGCTTTTTTCGCAGGGGTCTTTTCTGCTTTTTCTTCATCCTTTTCTGGCGTTTCTACCTCTGCGGTTTTCTCTACAACCTCTGGCTCAGACGATTCTTTTGCCTCAACCTTAGCTTCGCTTGCTTCTGCGGTTAGAGCAGTATCGTTCTTTGCCTTTGCTGCTTTCTCTTCATCCTTTTCCGGCGATTCTACTTCCGCGGTTTTTTCTGTAACTGATTGTTCAGCCGATTCTTTCTTCTCAACCTTTACTTCACTTGCTTCTTCGGCTTGTGCAGTATTGTTGGATGCCTCTGCTGCTTGTTTTGCTGCCTCAGGATTTTCCTTGAGGAATTTTCTTTCCTCTAATCCTTCTTGGATAGATTTGCATATTTCATCAATGATGATCGTAATTGACTTGCTTGCATCATCATTTGCTGGAATAGGGAAGTCGACAAGTTTAGGGTTTGAGTTCGTATCAACCAAGGCAAAAGTTGGAATATTCAATCTTCTTGCTTCCGCTAATGCGATGTGTTCTTTGAGAATATCGACTATGAAAATTGCAGCTGGCTGCCTGGTCATATCTGATATTGAACCAAATGTTTTTTCTAGTTTTTCTCTTTGACGCGTTTTGAACAACTTTTCACGCTTGTTAAGGGTATCCCATGTTCCGTCAGACTTCATTTTATCAATTGAGGTCATCTTTCGGATTGACTTTCTGGTTGTTTGAAAATTGGTTAGCATACCACCAGACCATCTTTCCGTGACAAATGGCATATTCACATTTTTGATTCGTTCTGCAACGATATCTTTTGCTTGTTTTTTAGTGGCAACAAAAAGGATTTTTTTACCTGATTTTGCAATTTGTTTCATTGCGGCGTTTGCCTGATCTAGATGAACAATAGTTTTGTTCAAGTCGATGATGTGGATTCCCTTTTTCTCTTCGAAAATATAAGGTGCCATTGCTGGATTCCACTTTCTTTTAAGGTGACCAAAATGTACACCTGCATCTAACAATTCTTTAAAAGATAATTTTGACATATATATATTTGTTTACGTTCCTAAATTTATCAGCAAAGTTGGGGGCAATTGCCATTCCGACA
The DNA here is from genome assembly GCA_913020765.1 of uncultured Flavobacteriales bacterium. GTDB lineage: Bacteria > Bacteroidota > Bacteroidia > Flavobacteriales_D > Crocinitomicaceae > UBA952. Next base: position 37,792 of record CAJWAO010000001.1, read on the forward strand.
GAGCTTGGATACTAAACCATTCCAGTTGGCGATTAACGCTTTGAGAACTGGAATTTCTTTCTCGCTTTCGGTTGACCTGGTTTCTTTCGTTCAACCATCCTAGGATCTCGAGTCATTAGACCTTCTTCCTTCAAAGCGTTTTTGTTTTCCTCACTGACTTCTACCAAAGCTCTTGATATTCCTAAGCGTATGGCTTCAACTTGACCGTTAATTCCACCTCCGCTTACGTTTACGTTCACATTGTATTTGCCAACAGTGTCAGTTAGCGCGAATGGCTGAACTAATTTTGACTGCAAAACATCTGTTGGGAAAACTTCCTGCGCTTTTTTATTATTTACAGTAATTACTCCTTTTCCTTTGGTAAGGTAAACCCTCGCAACTGCTGTCTTTCTTCTTCCTAATGCATTGATTACTTCCATAATACTTATTTAAGCGTATCTAGATTTAATACTGTTGGTTTCTGAGCTTCATGGTTATGCTCAGCACCAGTATAAACTTTTAAATTTCTGTATAGTTGTCTACCAAGCGTATTCTTTGGCAACATTCCTTTTACTGCTTTCTCAATGAGCCTTTCAGGGTGCTTTTTTAAAAGATCTTCTGCAGCAGTAAATCTTTGACCTCCTGGATAACCTGAATAACGCACATACTCTTTGTCTTTGAGCTTAGCTCCTGAGAAAGACACCTTTTCGGCATTGATTACAATAATGTTATCACCGCAATCTGCATGAGGTGTATAGTTGGTTTTATATTTACCACGAATAACCTTTGCAACTTTACTAGCAAGTCTTCCTACTGTTTGGTTTTCAGCATCTACAACAAACCACTTTTTGTTCGCGGTTGCTGCGTTTCCTGAAATCGTTTTATAACTTAATGTATCCACGTTTGTCAATTTAAAAGCTACTTAATAGCGTAAATTAGGGGTGCAAAGATACAATTATTATGAATATGAACAAACCAAAAGAAAAAAAAATCCGAAATGATTTTAAGTTTTTTTGAAGGACTGTATAGCATTGCGTGTAAAGTCACTTAAAACCAGTCCTCCACTTATTTCTGCACGCTCTGACAGTAGGCTGTCCCAATGGTCTGTTCCCTCCCAAAAAACTGACTTAAGTTGTTCCATTGCAGCTGGATTGGATGCGCAAAGTTTTTCAACAAGTTCTGTAATTCCTTTGTCCATTTGCTGGATATCTTCGTAAACGTTCGCGTAAAGGCCTTTTTCTTCTGCCCACCTCGCGCTTCTCCAAGCCGTTGCATTGATGGCGAGCTGGCTCATGGCAGAGAGGCCAATTTTACGTTGAACAGCTGGACCAACTACGAAGGGTCCGATACCTACAGCGAGCTCGGATAATTTTATAGATGCAGCCTCGGTTGCAAAAGCATAATCCATCGCAGATGCAATTCCGACCCCACCACCTACAGCTTTTCCGTGGATCCTACCTATAATTAATTTACTTGAGGTTCTACAGGCGTTTATGACTTTTGCAAAGCCTGAAAAAAAGATCTTTCCATCTGCTATATTCTCGATGGCGATCAACTCATCGAAACTCGCCCCGGCGCAAAATGCTCTATTTCCTGCCGATTTTAATAAAATTAATTTGCAGCTAGGGTCATCACTAATTTCAGTTATTGCTTTCGCGAGCTTGCCAAGTATCTTTCCAGGTAGGGCGTTACTTGATGGATGTCCAAATTCAATAGTTGCCAGACCTTTTGTGTCGATATTACAATTAACGTGTCCTTCTTCCATATTACTTCAGGGTAAAACTATCGGAACCGATGAGGTTCTCGTCACAATAAATATTCACTTTATAATTCCCTTTGGATAAACCTTCCTCTCGAACATCATAGTATATTGAAATATCAATCGCTTTATTTTGGTAGTCGATTTCCTTCTTTTCAGTATATGCAATCGATTCTTCTCCTATTTGTATCATATAACTCGACATTCTTTGAAATATCTTACCGGACGGTCCTTGAATTTGCATGTATACAATTTTCTTTCCCGAACTTGCTATAGGATTCTCTGAAATCGTAAAGGTAGATTGAAGCTGTGCTGCTTGGCGAGCTCTTGATGTAGGTTTTGCTTTTAAAGCTGATTTTAAAGCGCCGGAGTTAAAACCATACGCGCTTAGTTTCGACCCTTTTTTCACTTGTTCTGTTTTCTCTGCCACTTCTTGTTTGAATTGGTCTCTTTCTTCGGTGGTTCGATTCAAATTGTTGGTTGTTTCTGTCAGATTCAATTCTAGCTCAAGGTTTAAGGTATTCAAAGAGTCTATTTGTACAACGTAGCTTCTCATGATTCCCCTAAGACTTTCATTCTCTTCTTTGAGTTTAAGCACCTGAGCGGCTGAGAAATTTCTGCTTCTTTGCAATTTTTCAATTTTTTCAATTTGAGCCTGAATTTTTACTTTTTGTGCATTCAGGCTATCGGATTTTGAAGCATCTTTCTCTAGAAGACGGTCGTAGGTACTGAGCATTCTTTTGAAGTCAGATTTTAAATCACTAGACATATCTCCTATGTATCCTTTGAGCATTTTATTCATGCCTTGCAATGTATCCTGATACTTTAGGCTTATATAGGCACAATCCTTGGCTTCATTGCGCATCTTGGACCAAAGGAAAGTCATCGTACTTATTCCCAAAGCCAACACAATAATCGCCCCTAGGTAAATGCTTTTGTAGTTATTTGAATTTTCATTTTCTTCCATGAAGTCAAATTTTTTGTAAAAGTAATCTTTTTATCAAATTCTTAAATCTTGAAAGGTTACGCTTCTTTGAAATCTTGCAATACTGTCGGTTCCCACCGCAGTATATCTGCTATCTGAACTAGCGGGGTAGGGTCCGCCATGTTGCATTGCCGAACTAACCTCGACGCCTGTTGGCAAGTCATTAAATATAATCCTTCCTGCTTTTTGGGTTCCCAAACAAATCAACTGATCTATTATGGAACCATCCTTTTCTTTTGCGCCAAAAATTGAAAAGGTCAATTGACCATTTAGCTCGTTTAGTATATCAATCAATTCCCTTTGATTAGAATAGGTAAAAATAGAGGTATGCGGACCAAAAATTTCCTCTTGCAGAAAAGGGAATTTTAAAATCGAATTACAATCAAGGTGTAAAACTGATTTCTTTGGGAAGTATTCAGGTGTATTCGATGCGCGGCTCTGAAAAAAACTTTTTGAACCGAAAGATTCAAACAAGCGTGCCGTCTTTTTTTCGTATTCTTTGAGCAGGTTAGGATGAAGCATAGGCTCAGCTCGAAATGAAAATATAGCTTGTTTGAGCTGCTCAATAAAGTCACGCGTTTCATTTTTGGGAATAAAAAATAAACCAGGTTTGGTACAAAATTGGCCCGAATCCGTGCATACAGAATTGGTGATTTTATCGATCAATATCTTTCTGTCCTTTCTGAAAGCAGATTCTAATAGCACAACAGGGTTTGAGCTCCCCATTTCTGCGAATACTGGTATTGGAAACTTGCGCTTACCTGCGATTTTTAGAAATGCTTCTCCTCCGTTTTGGCTGCCAGTGAAGCCAATTGCTTTTACAGCTATATGGTTTGCGATGTACGTGCCCAATTCATATCCATCATCAATGACATGGGCAAAGGTGCCTTTCGGGAAATTAAGTTCATAAATAGCATCTTGGATAGCACTGAAAACAACAGAGCTAGTACCAACATGAAAAGGATGAGACTTGACGATTACAGGGTTTTTTGCAGCAAGTGCAGCTACGCTGTCTCCACCTATTGTAGAATATGCTAAAGGAAAGTTACTAGCACCTAGAACAAGCACGGGGCCAATTCCTATTTTTTTCTTGGTTAAGATCTTGTTATTTAATTTTTTTGTTTGGTTCAGTGTAGAAATATATTCTGGAGCGATGATATGATTTGAAAACAGCTCAAGCTGAAAAATTGTCCTGTTGAATTCAGTATCAAATCGCTCCTTCGTTAATCCGGTTTCTTCAAGGTATGCGCTTGCAATCTTTGCTTTTGTTGAGCGCAATTTTTCCTTTATTAAACGAAGTAATTTATTGATCTCCTGATTCGTTTTACTTGCGATAACAGGATATGCACTCGAAGCTGATTCAATCATTTGATCGACTTCTTCAATTGTGTGGCAGGTATACCTTTCGGTATTAAATAAATTTTTTCTGGGATTAAATGTGTAAAAAGTCCTCCGGGACATTCTACGCTTTTGATAAACTAAATGTGTAGCTTTCCATAATTTGATTGGCAAGCATTTTTTTGCATGCCTCATCTACCTTTTCTCTGGCAATTTCTTGTGAGTCTGCTTCCACAAAAAGTCTGATGTGTCGACCAATTCGAACACCATCTATCTCTGGGAGTCCTACATTTGCCATAGAACTACTCACTGCTTTTCCTTGAGGATCGAGCAAAGCATCTAGTGGCATTACATCGATTTCCGCTTTAAATTTCATCTTTAGTTAATTTGATTGAATGATAGATTGAAGCTATAAAGTACAAAGTTAAAATAAATGGGATAGACAGCACCTTGAAAAACGGAATACTTATCGCCGAAATGAGAATTAAAAATAATTTTAGTTGATTTTCTCTAGACTTGGATTTTTCAATTTTTAAGGACATCAAAGGAATTGGAAGGACCATAAATGTGGAGAAGATTATAACAATTACCGCTAGCGAGTAACAATCGAAACTAAGCTGAACTATTTCAAGTTCACTGCCCCAACTTTTCATGTGGCCCGAAAAGTAAAGGGGAAAAAAAGAGAATATAATCGCTGTGAGTGGTGTTGGGAATCCAATAAAACTTGTGGTCTGACGGGTATCAATATTGAATTTAGCCAGCCGGAATAAGGCAAAAAAGGGAATTAAAAATGCAATAAAGGGGAGGAATTTAACACTTGCATCAAATTTATTCGGAATTTGATGAAATGTCGCGTTTACCCACGTAAAAAATTCTTGAAGAACATAATAGTCATAAAAGGTTTGATTTGGCGAGTAAGTTTCGTTTAAAGTGCTGTCATCAATTCCCAAAATAATCATAAAAAACATTAGAAATCCTGGTGCTACTCCAAATGTAATAAGGTCTGATAAAGAATCTAGTTGTTTACCAAGATCACTCATTACCCCTAACTTCCGAGCTACAAATCCATCGGCAAAATCAAACAAAGCGCCTAAAAAAATTGCATAAACTGCAAAGTTTAATTGGCCACAAAAACAAAAAAGTATTGAAAGCATGCCGCAGATGAGGTTCATACTTGTTAGTAAATTTGCAATATTGAACATGGTCTTATCGTAAAATGCAGTAAAATCGATACTTCTTCTTTATCTTTGCATGCATATTATCAATTACAAAGAACACAATTTTTAACGAATTCTGTTGTTTAAATACTAAATTAGTTTTATGTCTAAAAAAGTAACATGCATACTTTTTTGTGTCTTTGCGGTTTCGAGTGTTTATGCTCAAGATATTGCACCCAAATACTCTAATGAGTTTTTGAATTTAGGAGTAGGAGCTGAAGCTTATGGAATGGGCAATTGTATTGTGGCTGATGTGGACGATGCAAATGCACTTTACTGGAACCCTGCTGGTTTGGTCGGCGTGCAGAAATGGGCGGAAGTCTCGTTCATGCACTCTGAATATTTTGCTGGCATAGCCAAGTATGATTACTTAGCAGTAGCGCATGCGATAGACGAGAATAGTGCCTTAGGAATTGGGTTTATTCGATTTGGAGTAGATGATATTCCCAATACCACTCAGCTTATTGATAACAATGGGGCTATAAATTATGACAACGTTAGCTCATTTTCTGCTGGTGATTATGCTTTTTTTGGGAGCTATGCCCGAAAACTGAAGGTTCCTGGATTAAGTTTGGGCGGTAGTGCCAAGGTTATTTATCGTCAGGTTGGAGATTTTGCCAAATCATGGGGATTTGGTCTTGATGCGGGATTAAAATACAAGAGAAATGAGCACTTCACCTTCGGATTAATGGCACGTGATGTTACCTCAACTTTCAATGCTTGGGTTTTTACTTTGGACGAGCAAACACAAAATATTTTTCTTCAAACCGGTAATGAAATTCCTCAGAATGGTCTAGAATTGACCTTACCTAGGCTTATCATAGCCGCTAGTACGCAATATAATCTTGGTTCGAAAGGCTTGTATGCAGGAGGGGAGATAGATATTGATATAACGACCGACGGAAAAAGAAATACCCTATTGAAACTCAATCCTTTCTCCTTAGATCCTCATTGCGGCATTAAAATTGGATTTAAAGATCTTGTTCAGGTTCGAGGCGGAATCTCTAGTATCCAGCAATTTTCAAATGTGGATAATAGTCAATATTGGGGTATGCAGCCGAATTTGGGTCTTGGGATTGGTTTTAAAGGATTTTCTTTAGATTATGCATTCACACGTCTTGGAGCAAGTGATGCGAACTACTACACACATATATTTTCGATTAAACTGCGTTTGGATAAACCTAAAAATGCTGCAAAATGAAATTCGGATTTCTTTTGGTAGTTTCTCTGATCAGCACTTTCACTGTGGCACAGACCTACGGCAATGAATGGATTTCCTATGACCAGAAGTATTTTTCATTTCCAGTGGTGGAAGCTGGAATTTATAAGATTGATTATCCTACCTTAGTCGCTGCTGGAGTTCCACTTTCAGGATTAAGTTCCTCAAATTTTCAAATCTTCGGTAAAGAAAGAGAGATCCCGCTTTTTATTGAAGATGGCGGAGATCAAACCATAGAAAGTGGTGATTTTATCATTTTCTATGCGGAGGGTAATGATGGCTGGTTAGATTCCTCTTTGTATGACAATACAGATTGGATAGGAAACCCAAAATACAGTCTCTATAATGATACCCTGCATTATTTTTTAACCTGGAACTCTTCGACAGACAATTTACGTTTTAGTGAGGAGACAGCAGATGATTTTGAGAATTATTCTGCTGATGAATTCGTAATTGAAGAGAGGTTTGATTTTTATTCAAATAGTTACAATGAAGGTGAGAAATCTGCGGATGCCTCTAGTTCTTTTTTTATGCCGGGAGAAGGCTGGGGGAGTACCCCCAAAAATGGAAATAATGGATATACATGGGATTTTAGCGCATTGAACTTTGCTGGAATTTACCAAGGACAAAATGCACCTTTGATTGAATACGAATCTGTTGTGGTTGGCCGTTCAAATGCATTGCAGGTAAATCCTGAAAGTGGTAACCACCACACAAAACATACGATTGGAAATAGCAATTATACTTTGGTGGACTCGGTCTTTACAGGTTATCAAAGTGTTTTTGTAAATGGTTCATTTCCTGCAGACGTGATTTCATCGAATGGAAATTCTAATTTCAAGGTAAATATCATAGGTGATTTAAATGTTGCAACTGATTATCAATCGATCAATTATTGGTCTTTTCATTACCCGAGATCTTTATCCTTCTCATCCGAAGCAAGTGTGGATTTCGAGGTCATAAACTCAGCAGCATTGAAATCGAAAATTGAAATTAGTGGGGGGCAGTTTGTAGGTCCAGTAGCTTTCGTTATCGGCCCAGAACCCTATAAGCTAAAAATTGTTGAAAGCAATGGTGTTTATAAATGCCTGGTCCCAAATGCTACTTTATCCGATCGGCAAAAGGTTTTTATCGAGAGCAACCCTGGGATAACCAATGTAACGGCTTTACAGGCTGTCAACCAGAATGGTTTCTTTACCGATTTCGCATCCACCTCCAATTTAGAAAGTGTGTTACTTTTTGTGTATAATGAAAAGTTAGGCAACGCAGTGAATGATTATGTGGCATACCGTTCGTCTGAAAGTGGTGGATCTTACAATGTTCTCGCCGCTGAGGTTTCAGAGCTCTATCAACAATACGGGGGCGGCATTCCAAAGCACATTAATGGTATTCGGAGGTTTGCACATCATATGTATGCGTCGTCCAGCTCGAAGCCTATTGGGTTATTTCTTCTAGGAAAAGGCATTAGAGAAGCAAATATTACTTCACTGACAAGCATAGGCCCTGGTTCAAGAACGAACAATTTGGCTTATCAAAACTCACTCGTTCCTTCTTTTGGTCAGCCCTCATGCGATGCGTGTATTACCTCTAACCTCCAGGGTACAAATAAATGGACACCACTGATACCGACAGGAAGGATTTCCGTCAAAACTCAAGCAGAGCTTGCGACTTATTTATCCAAAATTGTGGCCTTTGATGCACAACAGAATCAGGATGACGTTTACAATACGAACACCAAAGATTGGCAGAAGCATATTTTGCACTTTTCAGGTGGGGAGGACTTTCAGGAGCAGCAGGCTTTTCAAAACTACCTCAACACAATGGCTATGAAGGCGGAGGATTACTATTTTGGTGGAAAAGTTAAACTTATTGCAAAAGAGAATGACAATCCAATTAGCCCCTCCGAACTGCAAGGAATTACAGACCGCATCAGTGAGGGTGTTTCATTAATGAATTTTTTCGGTCATTTCTCAACTACGGAAAGTGGTTTTGATATTAACCTGGATAATCCAGCCAATTGGGATAATGAAGGAAGATACCCTTTGTTATTAGCAAATTCATGTTATAATGGTAATATTTTTCATAATTCTACCTCTAATTCTGAGAGCTTTGTTTTGACACCTAATGCGGGAGTCATTGCCTATTTAGGGACGCTAAATTACGGCTTCACGGGAGCTTTACAATCCTACTCCAATCACTTTTATGATCAGTTTTCTCGTTACAACTACGGAGGAACCATCGGTCAGCACATAAAGGCAACCATTGACTCTGTATTAGACGAAAACACAAGCTTGATATACGAGACTACGTTTTTACAAATGACCCTTCATGGCGACCCGATGATTCGTTTAAATTGGCATGAGCTCCCCGAAATTGAGCTTACAGATTCTCGTGTTTCTTTTGGCCCAGAAGATATCTCTTTGGCAACTGATTCAATTGAAGTAAATGTGAAAATACGAAACCTTGGTAAGGCAATAACAGACACATTTGATCTAACAATTAATCGAAACTTTCCCAACTCGGACATTGATTCAAATTACGTATTCAATATCCCTGGGCTTAACTATGAAAAAGTTTTGAATCTGAAGCTACCTCTCCAGTCAAGCCAAGGGGTTGGGGTCAATAAGTTTACTGTTAAGGTGGATCGTCCTGATTTCATTGAAGAGCAATATGATGAACTTATCAATAATCAGGTAATTAAGAATTTTCAAATAAATGTTGATGGAGTAGAGCCAGTTTGGCCTGAAAACTTCGCAGTGCTTCCAATAGACTCAATTAGTGTTCGGGCATCCACAATCGATGTACTTGCAGCGTTAAATACCTATCGATTTGAGTTAGATACGACACCGAACTTTAATAGTGAGTTTGCAAGAATGCATACTAAAACCATTGAAGGGGGATTACTTACGGTTCATCCATCTGAATGGGTGTTGAAATCAAGCGGCAACGCTGCTGCATTACAATTACAAGATAGTACTGTCTATTTTTGGCGCGTGGCTCTAGAAGATAATGAACTCGTTTGGAAGCAAAGATCCTTTCAATATATTGCAAATAAAAGAGGATGGGGACAAGATGTATATGGTCAATTTATTTCGAATTCATTCAATGGTGTAGAATTGAATTCTTCGAATTTTTATAGAGAATTTACTCCCATCGAGGCAGATATTTCATGCCTCTGCAAATCAACTTCGCAATCACCAGGCCATTATGACAATGCTTGGTATTTAAATAGTATTCAACAGGAATATAATATTTGTACGACCACACCAAAATTTCATGTGGCGGTTATAGATAAGGCTACGCTTGAGCCATGGGGTACGCGCTACATAAATGCAAATGGGTCCATTCAGAATCCAGACCACAACTTTGGAAACAACAACGACAATGGAGGATGTGAAGACCGCGTCATGAAATACTTTACGTTCAATCAAACCAATACAACGGATCTAAATTCATTTAGAAATTTTATTGAAAATGAAATCCCGGATGGGAATTATATCCTGATTTATACGCCAATGACAACGCGTTACGACCTCTGGGATGCATTGAGTCCTGATTTGTATACTACTTTTGCATCCATGGGTTCTGACAGTATTGTTCCTGGAAGAGCAAATCGGCCATTTATCTTTTTGACTCGAAAAGGAGATTCAAATTTTGTTGTAGAAATTTTTTCTCAGAATAATGAGGATATCTATTTAGACACATTGATTACTGGTGCTGAGGTAGTTGGATTTGAATCCTCCCCGGTCATCGGCCCTGTCCAGCAATGGAATTCAATTCATTGGAAACAAAATCCATTAGAGTCTAATACGGCAGATACAACGTATTTAGAAATACAACTTTTAGATGAATTTGGCAATTACCAGAGTTCGATTGATACTTTATTCACCCTGCATGATTCAATCATTAATCTGCAGAATATAATCGATGTAGAACTGAACCCAAAAATAAAGTTATCGAGCAAATATAAAGATTTAACTAGTCAAACGCCGGCTCAAATGGATTTTTGGCATGTTTTATATGATCCAATTCCGGAAGCAGCGATTGTAGGCAATGGTAATTTTCTTTGGGCACCTTCAGACACCCTACAGGAAGGACAGCAGGGTTCATTTTCAATAGACGTGGCGAATATTAGTGACGTCTCTATGGACTCCTTACTGGTTTCATATTTTATTTTAGATGAAAATCAGGAAAAACATTTTATCCCCTATAATAGAACGGACTCTCTGCGTGTTGGAGGTATATTGTCTGATACTATTTCTTTTGGAACAGCCAATTTAGTGGGCTCAAACTTTTTCTGTATGGAGGTGAATCCCTATGTGGATTTATCATTAACACTTACAGATCAACCAGAACAATCACATATTAATAATATTCTTCAATATCCTTTTACAGTTGTTTCTGAGGATATTAACCCAATTTTAGATGTTACCTTCAATGGTGTTCATATTTTAAATGAGGACATCGTTGCACCCACTTCGGAGATAAATATTTCTTTAAACGACGAGAACCCGTATTTACTTTTAGATACAGATGCTGATACCTCATTATTTGGAATTTTCATTACCGATCCTGATGGGATCGTTTCTCGAATTCCTTTCATAGATGCTGCAGGAAATATTGTGATGAATTGGATGCCAGGAGACGATAATCAAAACAAGTTTAAAATTAGCTATCCTGCTTATTTTGAGAAGTCGGGGGTATATACGCTTCTTGTACAAGGTTCCGATAAGTCGGGAAATGCCTCAGGTGATTTTGAGTATGAAATCGATTTTACGGTTGTGCATGAATCAAGGATTTCGCAGCTCATGAATTACCCTAATCCATTTTCGACGCAGACTAGATTTGTTTTTACACTTACAGGTGATATTGTTCCAGATGAACTGCTAATTCAAATAATGACCATTAGTGGTCGAGTCGTAAGAGAAATATCTGAAGGTGAAATAGGTCCTATCCAGATTGGACGAAATATTACCGAATTTGCCTGGGATGGAAGAGATCAATTTGGAGATATATTGGCAAATGGCGTTTATCTCTATCGCGTAAAGGCTAAAATAGATGGAAAAGATATCGAGCTATTAGACTCAGGTGCCGACCAGTACTTTCATAAGGGATTGGGAAAAATGTATATTATTCGCTAGAAGAATTTGCAGCTGAATATTGCCGTGTCATCTACGAAGCTAAGATCTCCTCTCCAATCGTCTAGCTTAGAAAAAATAATATTATTCATATCTTCCATCTTCAATGGCGCATAGGACTGTGCTGCCTTTACGAGTTGGTTTACGCCAAAAAGCTTTCCTTCATTATTTTCAAGTTCAATCAATCCATCCGTGTAGAGCACAAATGTCGAGTTAGGGCTAAGTTGAATCATACCTACATTTATCTGAGGTATTTCGTCGAGCATACCCAGTCCAATGCATCCCTTATCGAGCATGAATACTTTGCGCCCATGAAGAATGAATGGGTGGTTATGACCGGCATTGACATATTTCATTTGTCTTGTGTAGGCATTGTAGTGTGCGATAAAAAAGGTAATAAATTTTTCTCCTTTTGCACTCCTCATTACTTTTTTGTTGAGTTCCTCTATAAGAAAGGGCATCTCAAATCTTTGATACTTAAAAAGAGTTCTTATCGTAGCTTGAAAGTTAGCCATTAAGAGTGCTGCACTGATTCCTTTACCTGATACATCAGCAATACATATGATATACTCATCATCTCCAAGAGGTATAAAGTCATAATAATCGCCACCTATCGCATGCCTCGGGATGTATTTCGCTGATAGGTCCATTTTACTATTTGAGGGCAGTTCTGACGGGAACAAGAGCTTTTGCATTTCGGATGCAACCTCTAACTCTTTCGATATTCTCTCTTTAATGATGTTTTGCTTACCGAGTCTCTTGTTTTCAACAGCCACTGCAATGATATTTGTAAGTGTTTGAACAAATGAAAAATAACTTGTTTCACTATCACTATCTAGATTGCTAGAAAGTAACAAAAATGCAAGCGGTTTCTCAGAATGGAATACTGGGATTATGACTTGAAATTGGTGTAGAATTTTAGATTGCGAGGACTCAATAATGGTTATTTCCCTAAATCGACTAAATTCCTTGTCAATTTCTTTCAGGTCAATTTTTCCTTTAAAACCAATTTTTATAGGATTTTCCCATTCTTTTTGGTTTAGAAGTAATACAAATTTTGAAAACCCGAGTTGCTCTTTCAGGATGAATGTATATATTTTCAATAAATGCTGAACAGGCGCATTTTCGTTGATCGCATTTGTGATTTCCAACAAAGACATAAGCTTGATCTCTTTAACCTCATTTTGGTACACTAAATCTTGCTCTCTTGTGGTATACATGATTATTTTTTAAAAAGCTTTGGTAGGTTTCTCAACACTGCCAATTCTTTAAGTTTCTCTTTTGCTTCTATACAAGGTGTTCCGAAGTATGTCTTTCCTTCCTCGAGATCTTTTGTGATTCCCGACTGCCCCAACACGGTGACATTATCCTGAATGGTAACTTTACTTGCACATCCTACTTGCCCCCAAATTGTGACATTATTTTTTATGGTTACGCATCCAGCAATTCCAGTTCCTGATGCGATTATACAATTGACTCCAATTACAGTGTCATGTCCGATTTGAACAAGGTTATCAATTTTAGTTCCCTCACCAATTGTTGTGTAGGATGATACTCCCGCATCAATGGTCGATGCCGCTCCAATTTCAACATGACTTTCAATTTTCACTCCACCAATTGTATTCAATGGGGAATGTTTCTTGTTTTTTGTGTTGTAGTAAAATGCGTGATGTCCAATTACTGCATTTGGACCTATAATCACGTGGTCTTTTATTTCTACGTTATCCATGATTACTACCCCAGGAAGTATTTTCGTATGTGCACCAATTTGAATGTTATTGCCAAGTGACACGCTATCTGCAATAACCGCACTTGAGGATATTTCTTGCATTTTACCGGCACCTATTTCTGCTTGTGAGAAGTAAATGCTGCATAATTTATTGTAGTCCTCGAAGGGGGTCTCAGAAAAGATGATTGCCTTGCCCGCGGGAACCTCTACATTTTGATTTATAATTATGGTATTGGCCTTTGAAGAAAGGGCGCGAGCGAAATACTTGGGATGGTCTACAAAGATCAAGTCACCCGTCTCCACTCGATTTATTTCGCTTAATCCATAGACGATATGCTTCACAGGACCTTGAAAATTTCGTTTTAGTTCTGCTGCTATTTCTTCAATGTATTTTGGAGAAGTAAATCTCATTTAGCAATTTTTTCAAAAATAAGGATTGAAAGAACACTATATAGCGGTCATAAAAAAGACTTATCCCCTTTACTATGTTCAAATAGGAGACAGAAGATTTATTCAAAAGTTTTGATGTTATTAAAAAAGAAATTCCTATTTTTGCCTTCCATTTTTGAACATACCATTATGAAAAAAGATATACACCCAGACGATTACAGACTTGTTGTCTTCAAAGACATGTCCAATGATTATGCATTTTTATGCCCATCATGCGCTCCTACAAAGGACAAGATCAAATGGGAAGATGGTAATGAATACCCTCTAGTAAAGCTTGATATTTCTCACAAGTCACATCCGTTTTTTACGGGAGTGGCGCAGTTTGTAGATACGGCAGGTAGAATTGATAAGTTCAAGAACCGTCACGGTCGTCATATGAAGTAAACAAAATCGATATTCTAAAAGTCCTTTCGAGGGCTTTTTTTATGAATTATATTTTTGAATTGCTCTCTTTATTCTATCGTTTACAGCTTTACCAATTCCAATATCAGGCAAAAACTGAATATAAATTGAAGAGAATTTTTTGGCATCCATAATGTGAAACGCTCTGTAAAGCTCTTTTGCAGCGGCATCTAGATTCCCATTTTCATCTAGTAAAAATTGATTTTCATTGGGAAAATCAGGGTGTAAGGTGTCAAAACCAATAAACCCACAATTTTCGAGGTTCTTTCCTTCATGTTTTTCCGCTATCGAAAGCATAATGGTATTTGGTGCATAGTGGTGCTTTACCATTCCACTTGTAAGGACCTCTTGATTGTTTTCAGGTTTATTTTTGAGTCGAATGTTTTTTTGAATACAAGCCTCTATTTCTTCAATTGAAATACTCCCTAGTCTGTATATAATTGGTGTATCATTTTCAAAACCGATGATTGTGGATTCTATTCCTTTTTCGCAGATTCCCCCATCCAAGATATATGGTATTCGTTTATTGAGTTGTTCCTTTACATGAGCAGGGGAGGTTGGACTTATTCTGCCGTAGAGATTTGCACTCGGCGCAGCAAGAGGATAGGCCAATGTCTCGAGAAGAGCCTGACATAATTTATGCTGAGGTACGCGTATGGCAACACGTTTTTTACCTGCGGTAACCGAATCGGGTATTGTTTGCTTTTTAGGCAAAAGCATCGTCAATGGTCCTGGCCAAAAATTTTCCGCTAGTGTTTCTGCATCTTTTGGAACAATCGTTACATCTTTAAAAGCTGATGATGCATCCTTATAATGAAGGATGAGTGGATTGGACAGGGGTCTTTTTTTTGCAGCATAAATTTTGGCAATGGCTTGTTTGTTATTTCCATTGGCAGCAAGACCATAGACCGTCTCAGTTGGAATAGAGACTATTTCCGACCTGTCCAATAAAAGCTTTGCTTTTTTGATACTTGTGCCTATCTCAGTCCTTTTCATATTCAAAAGTAAGGATATCTATCCTGATTTTAGCTTGGATTGTTTGAACTTTATTTTTTGAAACTTGACTTAATTTACGACTACCTGTAAAGGTATCGCTCATTATAATATGTTCGGTTTCGAACAATATTACGTTGGATATGTTTACTTTTGTTTAGAAACAATCTAAATAATATGGGTGTAATTCTTGCAGACAGTAACGATTTGATGCGTGAAGGCATGCGCTCCATCCTATCTGCGCAGACTGATTTACCCATCATATCTGAAGCAATCAACAGCGAGGAGTTATGCGAGCAAGTCCAGTCGTCTAGTCCTTCGATGGTCATTTTAGATTTTACATCTGAGGGTTTTACTATTGATGTAGTATCGAAGATAAAAAGTATAAAACCCGACGTTCGTTTTATTGCAATTACTCCTGAGCAAAATGCCCAAACTTTAATTGATGCACTTCGACTAGGGGTCAACAGCTATGTTAAGAAAAATTGTGCACTGGATGAAATTGTAAATGCAGTTATTGAGACAAGTCGCGGGAACAAATTCTTTTGTGGTCAGATACTAGAAACCATACAAAGAGCCGAAATCGATGTCAATCACCTAGATTTTGACCCACTAAATTGCGATCCAGTTATCTTAAGTGAAAGGGAAAACGAAATCATCAAGTTAGTCGCTGAGGGAAACACAAACGGTAAAATAGCTGAACTCCTGTTTTTGAGCAATCATACGGTGAACACACATCGTAAAAATATAATGGCGAAGCTAGGTGTTAAAAATACTGCTGGTATTGTGATGTATGCCGTAAAAATGAATATCGTCTCACCGAATAGATTTTTATTTTCTCCAAGCAACGGCTAGAACCTTAAAATCATTTTTAGATTAAACCTTCGCTGCGTGAGGTAATTTGGGATTGAATAAAAACGTCCTCCAACATCCTGAATCCATTGTTTTGAAAGTACGTTATTAATTCCAAGTAGGTTGAATATCTCAATGGACAGAAGTGCTTGACTAAAGTTTTTCTTCCAGAACGAATTTTTTGCTGCCTTTCCCATAAAATCGTAGGACATACCGAGATCAACTCTAAAGTAGGATTTCATTCGTAAGGTATCTTTGTAGCGCGTTGGATCGGGTGGTCCATACGGTAAGCGGGTACCAAATTGCATCCCCATCTGAACGGTAAAACTCTCCAAACCAGGCATTTGATCTTGTACCAATGCACCAAAATTAAAAAGTTGATCTGTTGGTCTCGGGATGAAACCAGGATAAATTACAGCGCTATCTGTAACTACTTGATCTTCGCTGAATCCAAAAATAATACGTTCCCCTGATTCATTGTAATATTCAGTATATTGATCATCAAGAATATCTTCTTTAGTTGCCAGCAAGCCAATTTTGAAAAAAGATTCGATCCCTTCCACGAATTCTCCATGTATATTAATATCTAAACCATACGCATAGGCTACCGCGTTATTTTCTGCATAGTATCTAGTCCGGACGTTTTCAATTTGATAAGGATTGACGTCCCACAAGTATTTGTAGTAGACTTCACCTGAAAATTTGAAGGGAAGTTCTCTTTGCCACATGTTGAAGTAAAAGTCGGTACCCGCAACCACGTGTAATGATTTCTGAGATTGAACATCCGTTCGAAGGGTTCCATCAAAGTATCTGAATTCTCTGTAGAAAGGCGGTTGGTAATACATACCTGAGGACAACCTATAGGATAAATTTCTCTTTTTTAATTTTTTATTTTTTACGACAAAAGCACTTGGATAATATACTAAAGCAACCCGTGGTGTTACATATATTTCGTTATTTAAGGTAGTGTATCCTCCGCGGGTTCCAACTCGAAGAGCAAGCTTTGAACTTGCCTCCTTTACTGTGTCACTTAAAGTGAATTTTCTTTTTTTACCATGCTCTCCTGCTTTATATTTTCTTGTGATAAATACATTTTTTCGAGTTTTTGACCAAATGGAGTTGAGCTGCATAAATCCCGTATAACGTTGGTTACTCAATGATAACTCACCTTTTATAGTCTCAAATAGCTCTATTTCTTCAGAATTACTCTGCGGGACACTGTACCCAGCAGAGTCAATCATTCTCCACTCGCTAAGCACATCTTGAAATTCATCAGCTTGAAAAGATAGTCCCCATTTTAAGGTTTTGTTTCTGTACTTTTCTCTTTTATTGTCAATGAAACCGTTGTATAATACCTGTTCACCATTGTGGTAAATATTAATTATCGTGGCATCTAGTCTATTTCTTGCATGGTTTAAAAATGTACCTATACCTAGAACTGAAATCGAATCTCCGAATTCCTCCTTCGAAGGATCTGTCTCGAGCTCATTGATAAAATATTGACCCTGGATATCAAAATATTCTCTTTCTGTCGTTTGAAATGCTGTTGCATATAGGTCTAGTTTTGATTTATCACTAGGTTGCCAATTTAAAGAAATGCCGCCCATCATTGTTTCGAACTTCGTTTGTTCTTGTCCATCAAAATATATTCGAAAAGAATAGGCCTCATTTGCTGTTCCAAAATCTGTTTCTGATGTCTGTGGACTAAATCGGTAATTGTTGGAAGAATAATGTATCAGGGTATTTAAGCTTAATGATTTTGAAAGTATCAGCTTGCTAGCAACCTGTCCATCCATAAAAACTGGGTTGTAGGCACCCTTTGTTGGAAGAGAATTTAAAAAGTAGCCATTGGACCGATAACGGGCTCCTGCAATGTAGCTAAAACGGTCATTTATTTTTTGCTCTGCATGAGCCTCAATACCCAATAATGACAACATAAGAGAGGATTTAAAAGCTTTCGGGTCGTTGTAGGATATATCCAAAACAGAACTTAGCTTATCACCATATTGTGCATCAAATCCCCCCGCTGAAAAACGAACAGATTGAACAAGTGCAGAATGAATAAAACTCATCCCTTCTTGTTGACCACTTCGCGTTAAAAAAGGTCGATAAACGAGAAAGCCATTGACATAAACAAGATTTTCATCATAATTTCCTCCTCTAACATTATAGTTGGAGGTTAATTCATTATTTGAGGTAGCTGCAGTTGTTAGCACCAGTCCTTTCTCAACACTTCCGGTAATCCGCTGTGCATCAATGACGGGCAACGATTCTAGCTCAAATGGTTTTTCTCTGTCTTGAATAACATCTACTCCTTGTTGCTGTTGAATTGAAAAGCTGATCTCGGGAAATAGCCTCATTTCTTTACTTATGAAAACTTTTTCTTTTTTGACGATCTCATTTGCCTGATAGACCAATTCTATGGTGTCTCCTACACTCAGATAGAAAAGGTACATTCCATTTTCATCGCTGTAAGTATTTTGTACCGGAACTGTATTGGCTTTAATAAATACATTTTCGATAGGATTACCCTTGGCATCAATACAAAAGCCTTTAATAGTATTAACCTGGCAGCAGACCTGCAGCGCAAGCATAATGAATAAAATGGCATTGGTTATTTTCAAGATGTTAAAGTTAAGACCATAACGATTTACAGCGCTATTTATTTTGATTAATTTTTATGGTAAGAATTTATTATATTTGTCGCCACGTTATGGTGGTTGTAGCTCAGTTGGTTAGAGCATCGGTTTGTGGTACCGAGGGTCGTGGGTTCGAGACCCATCTTCCACCCATGAAAAGTCCGGTTTGCCGGACTTTTTTTATGCGAATATTTACTATTTGAAATTTTAGAGTAGTTCTTTTACTTCATTGCCGAGTTGTTCAACCCAAATTCGAACGCGGTCAAAAGTCATCTCGTCCTCGTTGTCCTCGTCAATTGCCAAGCCAAAAAAATGATTTTCGTCAACGAGCGCTTTTGATTCACTGAACGTATATCCTTCTGTTGGCCAATGACCAATAATTTGACCACCATTTGCTAGTATTACCTCTGCTAGTATACCAATTCCATCTACAAAGTATTCTCCGTAACCAATCTGGTCACCAAGACCAAAAATGGCAAAAGTTTTACCTTTGAAATCGAGTTTTTTAAAATCTTCGATGTAGTCATCCCAATCACTCTGTAATTCTCCGTCGTACCAAGTTGGAATACCAATGATGAATAGGTCATTGGATAACCATTCATTGGGGTCAATATTGTATATATCGACTTGTACAACATTATCGAAATGAACGCTTAATTCATTCAATAGATAAGTTTCAATCACATAATCCGTGTTCCCTGTATCTGATCCGTAAATTATTTTTACATCCATAGCTGAGTTTGAAATGCAAAATTAAAAAGCATTTTGACAGATGACAAAAGAAAAGAGATATAAAGTGAAATACAATACCTTTTTTGAGGTAAAAAAGTATTTCATGTATCAATTCAAAGAGTGCGCGATAAATCTTTCTGTTCGTTCACATAAATCTTTGAGCTCTTGCGGCAAAGTTTTTTTTATCCATGGATGTTTACTTTGAAAAACGTGGTCGGCATTCGAAATAATAGTTAGCTGTGTATTTGCCCAGCTCGCAAGCCTTAATCCATTTTCTTTATCAACAGATGTATCGTGTTCACCGTGAGCAATAAATAGAGGTTTTTGAAAAGACTCGCAAATTTTTTTTAAATCATACTCGGCGTTATTCTGTTGAAAGTCTTTCCACAAATCGATTGATTGAGGTAAATCTTGAAGCGTTCTACCATTTTTAACGAATCTGAAACCACTTGATTTCCATTTATCAAGCTCTTTACCGATTGGAAATCGCTCTTCAATAGAGGCGATGGACGCCCATGTAGAAATTGAACTAATCAATGGTATACTATGTCCTGAAATAAGGGCAATAGCTCCGCCTTTCGAATGACCTATAAGATGTCCGCACCAAAAATCAACTTGACTATCTATCCAATTTACAATGGCCTTAACATCTTCAATTTCGTGAGTATAGGTATTTTGGCCAAAAGATTCAGGGTCAGGAAAATCAATGCCATCGGAGACTGTTCCTCCATTATGTGTGGTATTGAATTTACAAAATCCGTAGCCTTTTTCGGTAAAAAATTTCTGAACTAAATTCCAAGCACCCCAATCTTTAAATCCCATGAACCCGTGAATAAAAATTATAATCTGTGAATTGAAGTTTTTGGGTATTTCGAGGTCCACCAAACTTTCTTTTCCCTTGGCACCAATGTATATACTGTTTTTGTGCTTCACTAATTTAAGTTCAATTTATCACGAAACATATTCTTGTTTGTGTACGAGTAAAAATTCTTGATTCTCAATGGCTCTGTACCCCATGTCATAACAAAAGAAATATTGGTGTCCATTCTTTGTAGAGTAGCTATTTGTGTGGTAGTGAAAATTGAACCCAAGCTCAGCAAGTTGAATAAGGTGCACTGTTTTTTTTCCATTTGGATTCAATTTGAATAATATTCGGCGATTTTTTCTCAGAATGCTATTGATTTTTCGAACGATGGCATTGGCATCCTCATTTATTCGATTGTTAAAAGTATTTCGACAGTAGTCGCAGCAGAATTTTTGATCCCTGCGTCCAACTAATTTTTCCTGACATTCCAGGCAATTTATTTCTCTTCTATGATTCACCTGTACAAGATTAACAAGAATTAACATGAAATACAATTCATAAAATTCAAGGTTTCGGATTTTTGTTTGGTAGTTCTGTTAAATATTAAGCCCATGATAAATAACGACCCTAATTCAGAGGATAAGGCGAAACAAATAAATCCATCAGAACATTTGAGAAAATTAAATGCAGATATAGCGCTTGAAAAAATGCTTTTAGATCAGGTTCGTGGAGAAGTTTCTAAAGCTATAATCGGTCAGAATGATATGATCAATGCCCTGCTTATTGCGCTACTTACGGAAGGACATGTCTTGCTTGAAGGAATGCCAGGATTGGCGAAGACTATGGCTGTTAGATCTCTTTCTGAGACCATGAATTTGGATTTTGGTAGAATCCAATTCACACCTGATTTATTACCAGCAGATGTAACAGGTACAATGATTTATCAGCAAAAATCTGACACGTTTTCGGCAAGAAAGGGGCCAGTATTCTCCTCGTTTTTGTTGGCTGATGAAATTAATAGGGCCCCAGCAAAGGTGCAAAGTGCATTACTTGAGGCAATGCAGGAGGGGCAGGTGACTATTGGTGAAGAAACATTTAGGCTTCCTGAACCCTTTCTTGTAATGGCTACGCAAAATCCAATTGAGCAGGAAGGTACATATACGCTTCCTGAAGCTCAAAAAGATCGATTTTTACTCAAGGTTAAAGTTGCTTATCCTACTGCTGATGAAGAACAAGCGATTATTCAATCCCAAATACAAGCTCAACCTATTGCCAAACTTCAAAAAGTATTGACGAAAAAAGATGTACTTCGGCTAAAGGCTCTAGTTAAGGAGATTTATCTCGATGAAAAGGTCGAAAAATATATTGTAGAAATTGTACATCAAACGCGTGAACCAAACCTAAAGGCGCTTGAACCATTGAAACCTTATTTGTTGTTTGGTGCTTCTCCTCGCGGAAGTATTGGCTTAGCAAGAGCGGCCAAGGCTTTTGCTTTTATGGAAGGTCGTTCTTTTGTGATCCCGGATGATGTAAAAATGATGGCGGTTCCAGTGCTCAATCACAGAATAGGTTTGTCATACGAAGCGGAAATGGACGGCGTATCTGCCCAAGATATTATAGAAAAGATAGTACAATACGTCGAGGTTCCGTGAATCTAAAAGAACTCATACGTTCTGTGCGCAGGATTCAGTTCAAGACGCAAAATTTGACCCATCAAAATAGGTTGGGCGAGGTTTCGAGTTCTTTCAAAGGCTTTGGAATGAGTTTCAGCGAGGTACGTGAATATCAATTTGGTGATGAAACTAGATTCATAGATTGGAACGTGACGGCACGATACAATAGACCTCACGTGAAGGTTTTTGAGGAGGAAAGAGAGCAAGTCAACTTACTTTTGATTGATGTCTCAAAATCTATGGATTTCGGTGGTGCAAAACGAACAAAAAAGCAATTAATTGTTGAGCTTTATGCAACCATTGCATTTTCATGCGCATTAAACAAAGATAAGGTCGGCGTGCTATTTTTTTCTGATAAAGTAGAACGTTATTTTGAGCCAAAAGCAGGGATAAAGAATATTTGGATGATCGCCATGCAACTCATTGATTGGAAACAGGAGTCAAATGATTCTGACCTGCAAGAACCTCTTCGATTTATTCGTACTCTGAAGCTGAAGCGCTTTAGACTCTTTGTATTGAGTGATTTTCATTTTGATCGAAATACCCTTCAAAAAGAGGCATTAATTAAAACAAAAGGAAAAAATAGAGTTTATGTTTTAAATGTGCGCGACAGAATTGAGTCTAAAATACCTTTAAAGGGGTTTTATCAGTTGATTCATGCCGAATCTGGTTTAAGGACATGGCATAATGGATTTTCCAAGAGGAGTAGGGATAGATTACTACAGTTTGAGCATGACTCACGTCAATATTGGAAAAATGAGTGTCGAAAAAATAAAATTCATTATATGGAGCTCACAGGGGATGTAGATGTATTTAAAAAGTTAAATGGATTGATGTAATGAAAGTCTGGCCCTTCATATTATTTTTAGCTTTATCTTATTCATACTCTTGTCAGGATTTTGTAAAGGTCGATATATCTGATAAACAACCTAGAGTTGGCGATTTATTTTCAATTACTTGCACTTTAAAAAATCAAAACTTCCCTCGAGAGGAAGTAGATTCCCTTACTTACTATCCTGCAAAATTTTTGTCCTCAGATTCAAGTAAGCACCAAACAGCTTATAAGGGAATCGAGATAATTGAAGCAAAAGATTCGAACTACATATCTGAAGGGGATAGCATAAGCCAAAGAATTTATTCTGTTATTGCATGGGATTCGTGTGAGCTCGTATTAGAGGGGTTTGAATATTTAATAGGGGGCAAAACAATTAAATCAGAAAAGGTTTACCTAAAGGTATCACTTTATGAAATTGTTGAGGGTATAGAACTTTATGACATTAAAGAATTATTCTCAAATTGGAAATCTAGAACAAACGGTTCGAAGGTTAAGTTTTGGATTTTTATAGGTGTAATTATTGTTATGGTATTAGGCGCTACTATCGCCTTCTTAAAACGATATTTTACAAGAAAGATTGAGCGTGACCATAAATTACCGTTGGATGAACGGGTTCTATTGGAAATCGACCGATTATATGCTGAGGAGTTATGGCTTCATGATAAACTTCAAGAGCATTTTGTACGTTTTTCTTACCTCTTGCGAAGCTATTTAACAGAACGATTTGAGTTGTCATTTTTAGATAAGACTACTTTTCAATCGAAAACATTGCTCAAAAAAATAGATTTACCTGAATCCTTACGAATCAAAATAGTAGAATTACTTACCTCATCTGATTATATCAAATTTGCTGATTCAAGCATGTCCAACGAACGTATTGCACTTTTAAAAATTGCTGTAACCAATATCATAGAAGAAACCACCCCTAAAAATGATCAAGAGCATGATTGAATTTATACGTTTTACGGGGTATGACTTTTTAGCTCCGAACTGGCTTTATTTACTTTGCTTTGTTCCTATTCTTCTCTTTATTTTTTTTCGAAAGGAAAAATCTAGAAGTTTTGGGGTAAGATTTACTTATGTATCGGATTTGCAGAGAGAACTTAATTCTTTGCCGGTTGATTTACTTCGGCGAATCGTTTTGGCGCTAAAAATTTTCTTCTTTATTCTGTTAGTGATGGCTTTAGCACACCCATTTACCTGGGAAAAGCAAAAGGAAAATGCGGAACTAGATGGTGTTGGAATTGATATTCTTTTTGTTCTTGATGTATCTGAATCAATGCAGGCAATGGATTTAAAACCAAATAGATTGAGCTCGGCAAAGATGGTAATTGAACAATTTGTGAATAAAAGAAAGGGTGATCGAATTGGGTTAGTGAGTTATGCCGGCGAAGCCTACTCCCTTTGTCCAAGAACAGTTGACCATACATTGCTTCTTACACAACTCAAAGCGGCAAATGGATCAGAAATGCTACCAGGTACGGCGATAGGAGTTGGATTAGGTACTGCGGTAGCACAGCTGAAGGGAGATACAACGGAGTCTAAGGCAATTGTCTTACTGACTGATGGTACAAATAATAGAGGAAATTTAAATCCAGTCGACGCAGCTTTACTTGCAAAGAGTGAGAGAATCAGGGTATATTCTATTGGGGTGGGAACCGATGGATATGCTCCCATGCCAGACCCTTCTTTATTTGGTTTAGGTTATTTCAATGCTCCTGTTGAAATTGATGAAGAGGTTCTTAAGGAAATATCTGATGTTACGGGTGGAAAATATTTCAGAGCGACTGACGCTCAATCGTTAAAGAAAATTTTACTTGAGATTGATAAAATTGAGAAAAAAAGAATAAAGGACCGACCGGATATTCAGGCAGGAATTCCTGGACCTAAAAATCTTTTGATTCTTATTTTAATCATTGGGTCATCTCTTTTCTTTGTTGACTTTTATTTATTCAAGGATCATGAGTAAGCAGAGGCAGACATATCTTTTCACGTTAACCGTAGGCCTTATTATTGACGCTTTTTTGTCAATTATTTTGATCCTGGTGCTTCAGTATTATAAGGCAAAGGGGCTTCAATTTCAGTATACAGATGTCTTTTACTTGTGTATCCTGTTTATCCCTGCTTACTTCTATTTTTATAAAGAGCACCAACGAATATTCCTGAGGTCGACAGTATCTTACACTTTCGGGAGTCCGGATCATCCAAAACGACACATCATGAAGTTTTTGGCTTTAAAGTTTTGTTTATTAGGTGTTATTTTTGCGGTTTCAGATCCAGTTTTTGGTGAGGAGGAGAGGGCAATCCCAATACAGAAAGGAGATGTCATGGTATGTCTAGATCTTTCAAGATCTATGGATGTCAATGACATAAACAATACAAGTAGACTAGAGGCAGGCAGGAACCTTCTTAAATCGATGGTTAATAAATTATCAGGTCAAAGAATCGGCTTGTGTGTTTTTGCTCAAAATGCTGTCATTCAACTTCCTTTGACACGTGACTATGCGCAGTTTAAGCTAATGCTCTCTGAGGCAAATACAAATCATTTCAGCAATCAAGGGACGAATATTGGCGCCGCGTTGGTGAAGGCCATGGCTTCGTTTGAAAAAAAGAAAGCAGCAAATACCGTTTTATTAATTACGGATGGAGAGGACCATGAGGCGTCTCTCTCTTCCATTGTTGACTCACTAATTGTGTCAAATACTAAACTTCTTTCTATCGCTGTTGGAACAGAGACTGGCGGTCCAGTTTTACGTTCGGATAAAAAGTCAATGCGCCTCGATGCCAACGGCAACATTATACTTTCTAAAGTAGATTTAGCATTGGTAAAAAACCTAGCGAAGGCAACGAAAGGCCTTTGGCTTCACATTACGGAAACCTTTCCCAATCCCGATGCAATATTAACAGAAATTAACCTTGCTTCAAAGGGATATTCACGAGATTTGAAGTTCAAAGTTGAGCAGAGGTTATTCCACATACCGCTGATGTTGGCTTTACTTTCTTTTTTTATTTATGTCCTGATTCCATTTAGAATTAATAGAAAATGGTGAGAAACTTTATATTTTTTTTCTTCTGTCTCTTATTCGGAAATGCTATATCGCAAGTTTATTCCTTCAGAGATTCAGCCTCAAACGGTCAAGCGTTATATAAAATTAAGGAATATCAAAGTGCTTTATCGAGTTATGAGCAAGCAAGGGAGTTACAGAAAAATGTCAAGATGTCTGCAGCTGAAAAAGCTAAATTAGACATCGAGTTGGGGCAAGCCGCTTTCAGATTGAAGGATTTCGAAAAAGCATCAGCGTATTTTCAAAATGCCTGTCAGCAAGAATCTGATCCTATTAAACGTTCAGCTTTGTTTCGAAATATGGGAAATACTGCGATGCAGCAAAAAAATATTGATCAAGCGATTGAGTATTACAAGGAAGGAATTAAACTCAATCATAAGGATGCTGAGCTAAAGTATAATTTATCTCAGGCCTTACGACAAAAGCATAATGAAGGGAATAATGAAAGTCCTGAGGAGAAAAGAAAAAATAAAGGAAAAACGGATAATAAGACGGAACGCGAATTAAGCCAAAAAAATAATTCTGAAAAAACAAAAAGTCCTTATTCTTTTGAGGAGGAACAAAAGCGAAAAATCTTAAATGATTTATTGCGAAAAGAGGCAGAAACTAGGCGAAGGATTGAAAAGAAACAAAGTAATCCCTCCCCAAACTCTAAGGATTGGTAATGCGGTTTTTGCTATACATATCGATTGCTTTTTGTGTTTCATTTACATGGTCACAAAGCGCCTATGTATTGCTCGAGGTTTCGAACCTTCAACCAAAGGTGGGAGAATATATTACAGTTCAGATGTCTTCAAATGTAGGAAGCAACTTTGATATGAATTTTCCTGACGAATTTCAGTCTGGAATGAATGTGATGAGTGGCATGCGGCAAGAATACATAAATGGCCGTAGTAATACGGTTTATTATCAATCATTGAGTGGTTTCTTTATGGAACCTGGGTCTTATGTTTTCGGCCCTGTAATGGTCAAGACCAACAAGAAATCATATAAGTCCAATAAGCTTCGTGTTGTGGTAAAAGGCGATCGCGAAACCAGCAAAGAGCAAAAAAAGAGCACAAGACCAAAAAGCACTAAAAAACCACCGATTTTTGCAGAAACGAGGCTATCAAAATCAAAAATATATCGTGGAGAACCGATATATCTGCAGTCAAGTGTATTTTCAAAAAAAGAGTTTTCGAAAATCAGAAATTATAATCCGTATAAAATTGATGCAAAACATGAAACTTTTAAAATAAATACCTCCAAAGAATTAGATTGGGTAAGTATAGTAATTGAGGGGCAAGAATATTTAAAATTACAATTTGAAGAAAATGTGGTTTTTATAAACGAACCAGGTGAGGTCACAATCAATCCCTTTGAAATGTTATTGGCTGGGTATGGAAGCTATGCTGTAAAATCTGAAGCGAAACAAATCGATGTACTTGATTTACCGGAAGAAAATCAGCCCCTTAGCTTTTCTGGTTTGGTCGGAGATTTTCGCCTCAAAGTATCGCTTTCAGATTCTAATGCCAAGGCTAGTGATATTGTTTCATTGGCTGTTGAGATTAGTGGGAACGGCAACTTTCATCAAATGAGTATGCCATCACTCAAGCTACCAAAAACTCTTGAACTTTATTCTGACGCGATAACCACGGAAAACTACAGGATTACGAAATCAGGCTTCAAGGGAAACATTATTTATACTTATCCGATTCGTGTATTACAGAAAAAATATATTGATATTGAACCTGTTGAAATTTCGTTTTTTGACCCTAAGAAAAAAAGCTATCAGGTCATGCGTTCGACAAACTTAGAACTCAACATTCAGCTGAAAGATAAAAAATCGAGGAAAAATAAAAATATACCAAAGAAACCAGACAGTACTCAGCTAGAAAATGAGTCAAATACTACCACCACATCAAAAAATGAATTTTGGAGAAATTCCTATGCACTTTTGTTTTTATTCCTCCTGCTCTTGTTAGCAATATTTTTCTTTTGGAAGCGAAAAAAATGGCTGGCGACAAATAAAAATGTAGTTCGGGAATACTTACCACCGCAACTAAGTCAAGTTGAGAATGCATTAGCTGATGCAATCGATCCATCAAAAAAGCTTGTTGAATCTATTGTACTCATGGAGCAATGCCTATTTACCTATTGTTCTTTTATACTCTCTCAAGATAGTATCCGCTTATCTCGGAATGAAATCTATGTGTTGTTATCTAACCACATTAGTTCTGAAAAGGTTGAATCAATACGAAATTTGTATACAGTTTTGGATGCGTATAGATACTCAAATGAAAATCAAACTTTGTCTTTTGAGGAATTTAGGGTATCATTTGATCAGCAAGTCTCTAGTTTTTTGACAACGTAATGATGCTTTGAAAAAGGACTTTTTTCTCAAATTTTAGAACCTTTTTTAAAAAAAGTAGTAAAAACATCCAACCTTAGCGAGATTTTATCGTCTTAGGTATAAATGCGATAAACTATGAGACAACTTAAAATTGCAAAACAGGTAACCAACCGTGAAACGGCTTCCTTAGATAAGTATCTTCAAGAGATTGGAAGGGTAGATTTGATTTCTGCAGATGAAGAGGTAGAATTAGCTAAGAGAATCAAAAATGGAGATAGACAAGCTCTTGAGCGGCTAACCAAAGCAAATTTACGTTTCGTTGTCTCTGTTTCTAAGCAGTATCAAAATCAAGGATTGACATTATCGGACTTAATCAACGAAGGAAATCTTGGTTTGATCAAGGCAGCTGAAAGATTTGATGAGACCCGTGGATTTAAATTTATTTCATACGCAGTTTGGTGGATTCGTCAATCAATTCTTCAGGCTTTAGCGGAACAAGCAAGGATTGTGCGACTTCCATTGAATAAAATTGGGAACATTAATAAAATAAATAGAGCATTTTCAGAACTTGAGCAAAAACTTGAGAGGCCGCCCTCTGCAGACGAATTGGCGGAGATTTTAGATTGTACCCCTCAAGAGGTCAAACAATCATTGTCACAAAATGGAAGACATATATCCATGGATGCGCCTTTAGTTGAAGGAGATGACTCTTCATCGAGCATGTATGACGTAATGGGAAGCAAAGATTCTTTGCCAAGTCCCGAGTCAAATTTGGTGCTTGAGTCATTAAGGAGTGACATCAGACAATCTTTAAAAACCTTAACTCCGCGTGAAAGTGAAGTCGTAAGTATGTTTTATGGTTTAGAGGGTAAAATGCCGCTATCATTGGAAGAAATAGGTGATCGATTTGACCTGACCAGAGAACGCGTTCGACAAATTAAAGAAAAAGCAATTCGTCGTTTAAAACACACGACTAAAAATGTTATCCTCAAGTCTTATTTAGGATAGTCATTTACAGGGGATCAACATCTATTACAACCTGAACCTTTTTATAGCCTGATTCAGCGTAAAATGTATCTACGATTTCTCTGATTTTTTCTTTGACCTTAAGATCAGGTGCATTTTTCTCAATTTTCAACTTTATTGTCTTTAAGAATTTATTTCTAATCTTCTGAATAATTGGGTATTCAGGACCAAGAACCCTTTCTTTAAAGATATTTTTAAGAAGCTCACCGAGATATTGCGATGCGGCATCCAGGGTGTGAATATTTTCGTGTTTAAGGGTAAATGATATGAGCTTATAGTATGGAGGATAATGATAGTTTTTTCTTTCAATGATTTCATTGTTGTAAAATTGCGCATAGTCATGTTGACCTACGAGCTGAAGAACCCAATGGTCTGGATCACCGGTTTGAACTATAACTTTACCCTGCTTCCCTTGTCTACCTGCGCGTCCTGCAACCTGTGACATGAGCTGATAAGAGCGCTCATAAGCCCTAAAGTCAGGTCTATTCAAAAGCATATCCGCATCTAATATGCCCACGAGGAAAACATTGTCAAAATCAAGTCCCTTTGTAACCATTTGCGTTCCAATTAATACATCAATAAGACCTTTGTCAAAATCATTGAGGATTTTTTCATACCCATTTTTTGATCGCGTTGTATCTAAATCAAGTCGCTTAATTATATGGTCTTTAAATATCAAACCGAGTTCATCCTCAATTTTTTCTGTTCCAAAGCCAATCATATTCAATCGATTACTACCGCATGAAGGGCATGATCCAACCGGATTCGTAGCGTATCCGCAATAATGACATTTCAGTAAATTAGCCGATTTGTGGTAGGTCAGGGAAACATCACAATGGTTGCATTTTGGAGTCCAATTACATATTTCACATGACCATACAGGGGTATATCCTCGTCTATTTTGAAATAATATAACCTGCTCTCCCCTTTTTAGTACTTGATCCATTTCTTCTAGTAAAAAATTAGAGAAATGGGAATTCATATTTTTTAGTTTCCTTGCTCTCTTAAGGTCAGCATAAAGTACCTCAGGCATGAGCAAACCCTTGTATCTTTCTTTAAGTGATACTAAGCCATACTTTCCTTGCTTAGCGTTGGTGTAGGTCTCTAGTGATGGGGTTGCGGTACCTAGCAATACTTTCGCCTCGTGCATACGCCCTAAAACGATTGCAGCATCCCGGCCGTTGTAACGGGGTGATGGGTCGTATTGTTTGAAAGAGCCTTCATGTTCCTCGTCTACGATAATTAAACCTAAATTTTGAAAAGGTAAAAATACAGAGGAACGTGCGCCTAAAATAATTCGGAATTCGTGAGCATCATCTTGTAGTACTTTATTCCAAATTTCTACCCGCTCATTTTGATTGAACTTTGAATGATACACACCTATCTTTTCCCCAAAATAGGCCGACAAGCGTTGTATCAGTTGAGTTGTTAAAGCGATTTCGGGAAGTAAAAATAAAACTTGCTTTCCCTGATCGAGCTGGTCTTGAATTAGCTGAACGTATAGCTCCGTTTTACCTGAGCCTGTAACACCATGAAGCAAGGTTACCTTATGCTTTAGCATTGCGTCTTCAACCTGCCTCAAGGCCTTTGATTGCGCTGCTGTAAGTTTTTTGAATGTTAGGTTTTTTCCTTGGTCCAGCCGGATTCTATCAATTTGAAACCGTTCAACACTTAGTATCCCCTTTTTTTCTAGAGTTGCGAGCGCGGATGCACTAATTCCATCATCTAAAAGTGTTTTTTTTTGAATTGGAAAATAGCCGTTTTCTTTTTCGGCAATTTTTATGATATGCATCAACGCATCGAATTGTTTACTCAACCTAGCATTATTTTCGAGCTCCTCAAAAATAATATTCAGATTATTTTCATTTTGGAACTGTGCTTTTAGCTGGTAACAAATTGCTGTTTTCGCCGCATATCTTTGTTTGATTTCCTCCTTTGAAATTATAATTCTCTTTTCAATCAAAGTTTTTACAATCGGTTGAACCGTTTGCATACCAAGAAACTCAGAAAGTTCCTTAAGGTTACAGCTTCCTTTGTTTTCAAGATATTCTACGATTTCTTGGCTTCTATCATCAGGTATGTCAATCCCGGATTCAAAATCCGGGTGTAATAGAATATTTGTTTCACTTCCCAGCTTAAAATTCGCAGGCAAAGCTGCATTCATGACCTCTCCAATTGCAGCCATATAGTATTGGGAAACCCACTTCCAAAATGTTAATTGTTTTTTCGTGATAATGGGTGCTTGGTCTAGCACTGCCTCTACATACTTTGATTGATAATTTTTTGGAACATTCTCATGAATATTGACCACAATCGCAGTTTGCAGCTTATTTTTGCCAAAGGGAACAATCACGCGAAGGCCAATCCCTACCTCATCATTCATTTCGAATGGTATTCTGTAAGTGAACGCCTTATGAATTGGAACAGGCAAAATCACATCAGCAAATAGGGTACGCCGATTGGACATTATGGTGTGCGTAGATTAATTACATGCAAAGCTCTCTTCGTTCCCCAAAACATTATCAGCCGGGTGCTTTGAGCAGAATTTCAGCAGCCCGGTAATTTCCCCTTCACAAAGTTCTCGCGTACTTTTCTTATCAATTGCCCGAATGAACGCTTGTTGGGGTGAAATATAAAATGGCCTGTATGTCTTTATAGTTTGAATTGAAGAGAAGATACCAATGACGCGGTAGTCATTTGTTACCTCAAGATTCGTGTAAGTTGGCTTGTTCTGGGCCAAAGAACTGGAGGGTTGATTGACAGTAATGTAATTGTTTAAATCCTCTGATCCTCCTGTTACTGTCACCTCAAAGCCGAGAAAATTACGCTCATCGATGAGCGCATCGTCTGTTACATTGCTGTTCACAAGGTTATAGAAGGTAATGCCATTTGCAGAAAATGTTTTTGATGTATTCGGTAGCACATCCGATTCCCCAATTCGCCAACCAATTGTTTTCACACTTGCATCTGTTGCAATGTACTCGGCGATTCTGATTCCTAATTCGGCATTTACAACATGGGCATTTCCAGTATTTGAAATCGTTACACTTGTAGATCTATATTTTGGTGGGTCTTCAGCAAATTTAAAAGTGAAATTTTGTGAGCTTGCCGTGGTTGTCAATCCATTGACTAAACTTGTTGTTCCCGTCACTTCAAATTCTCCTGAATTGATGACCGCTTTCAGTCGGTATTGGTTATCGGGGTTCAATGAACTCATCATTTCGTTCGGTGAGGTCTGAATAGTTCCAAAGGCCCCAGAGCTAGATGTAGTTGTTGGTAGGGTTTTGAAATAATAGACCTTTTGGAAGGGTGCATAAAAAACACCGTTGGTATCTTTATTTTCTATAAGTGTATCTTTCAAAGTCCAAGTTCTTAAAACGCTTCCTCCTTGAATTTCTTCAATTGTTGCATCTACAGCATCAAAATAGCTCGAATCTTCTATTTGGGCAATTTCCAAAGCATTCCCAGGACCTATAAAAGCCCGCGTTATTTTCACATAATGCATTGAGTCACTGTGGTCAAGTAGGCCATAGACCACTGCCGTTTCTTTAAAGTCCCCGATAAGATCTATCTTTTCGTTACAGCTATACAGAATAGCAAAGGTTACAAGTGCAATAATATATTTCATCATGGGCTTAGAATTTCCAATAATTCCACCTCAAATATAAGAAGACTATATGGTTTTATTCCGCTTCTTGGATCAGGGTTTGCACCATAAGCTAGCTCGTGAGGAATGTAAAATATGAATTTACTTCCTGGATTCATAAGTTGAATACCCTCAGTCCATCCTGGTATAACTTGGTTCAATCCGAATTCTGATGGCGTTCCACGTTCGTATGAACTATCGAACGTTTCTCCTGAGAGTAGGGTTCCTTTGTAGTTCACTTTCACTCGCGAAGAGGCTGAAGGTTTTTTTCCTTTTCCTTTTTTTAAGACTTTATATTGAAGCCCAGAAAATGTTTGTACCACACCTTTTTTACCCTTATTTTCCTTTAAAAACTCAATTCCTTCTTTTTCAAATTCTTGGATAGAAATTTTATACTTTTCATCCATTTTAGATTTGAGTTTCGCAAATAATGTTTTTACACTGATAGAATCGTCTTTAAATACATTCTTAAAACTCAGTCCATCGCTAAACCCCATTTGAACAATTTCCATATTTATAAGATCTGTTGCTTTAAGGTCTACAAACATCTTTTGAATTTCACTTCTATTCAAGCGACCAACACTCTGTGCACAACGATCTGAAAAGTTTTTATCTTTCCTAATGTCAACGGAGGACATATATGATTGAACCATCATCATACAACTATCAACTGAATAGGTTTCTACATCATCATTGAACCCTTTTACAATTAACGTTTTGTCTAATTTTGAAAATACAGTATCATCAATAAATGGCTTAGACATCTCAAAGCCAAGTGTGTAGGATATACTATCACGTTCAGAAGACATGGAAACATCACTGTTTTTATATATCGACTTAGAAGTTCCCGGAGAGCCTACTTCTTCAATAGATCCTGCTGCATCCTCTGAACAGGATGCTAAAAGAATTCCGGTTATTATGGTTAGTATTATCCTCATTTGATTTCAATCAATTCTACATCAAATATCAATGCGCTAAATGGCTTTATTGGTCCACCCGGGTGAGGATTGGCCCCATATGCTAATTCTTGTGGGATATACAATCTATATTTTGCTCCTTTCGACATCAATTGAAGTGCTTCTGTCCATCCAGGAATAACTTGATTGACTCCAAAACTTGCCGGTGTTCCTCTTTCCTTTGAGCTATCAAAGACGGTTCCATCGATCAATGTCCCGTGATAATGTACAGTTACGGTATCCGTTGCTCCGGCTTTTTCACCTTTACCTTCCTTTATGATTTCATATTGAAGCCCCGATTCAGTCGATAAAATCCCTTCTTTATTTTTATTTTCCTCCAAAAAGGCAATTCCTTGTGCCTTGATTTCACCGTACGCTGCAGTATTTGCCTCCTCGAGATACGTTTGGATTAGACCATTTGCTTCTTGTGGGTTTATTTTAAGCGTTCGTTCTTCAAAAACATCTTGAATTCCATCTTTCAGGAAATTAAGATTTAGTGAGCTCAATTGTTGGCTTTTTAAACTTTCGGCAATACTCAAGCCTACCGCGTAACTTGCTTTGTCTTTTAATTCTTGCATTACTTTATTTTAAGAGGCACGAAGGTACATAAAATTCGAAGCTTTACCATAGAAATTGCACTGGAAATACAATGTAACCCTTACTTGATTATTGCGTAAATGAGCATATGAAACAAGAGCACTCTTTTTCTTATGAGCTTCATGAAAATTGGAAAGAGCTAGCTGTTCAAGATCAAATATTAATAGATCGAGCATTTGAGGCGATGCAATCGGCTTATGCTCCATATAGTAATTTTAAAGTTGGCGCTTCGGTCCGTTTGGATAACGATGCAATTGTTACGGGAAGTAATCAGGAGAATTCTGCCTATCCATCTGGGTTGTGTGCAGAGCGTGTAGTACTATTTCATGTTGGTGCGAATTATCCGAAACAAGTAGTTCAAACAATTTGTATTGTGGCGGAAGGTGATTTAATTCCGATAAAAAAAATGTTATCGCCTTGTGGAGCATGCAGGCAAGTAATGCTCGAAACCGAAAATAGACAGAACAATAAGATTCGAATCATTATCGTGAACCAAGATAATAGGACACTTATACTTAATAGTGTAATTGATCTTTTACCTTTTGGATTTAGTGCAGGTCATTAAATCATTTTCCATTAGGTTTTGGAACTTGTCGTAACTATCTTTGTAGACTTAAATTTTAGTTATGAACAATTGGTTTACCGTTAAATTGAAATACACAAAACAGTTTGAAGACGGAACCCTGAGGCGAGTTACAGAGCCGTATTTGCTTGCTGGTATGACTTTCACAGATGCTGAAGCAAGAATATATGAAGAGCTGGGAACAAGTATTAATGGGGAATTTTTGGTAACCGGAATTACAAGAACTGATATTCATGAAATTTTCCCGTTGGACGGTAGTAACGTTTGGTATAAGTGTAAAATATCCTACGAAAGTCCTGATGCGGACGGTGGCAAGAATAAAAAGATCAATCAATTTATTTTAGTCGAGGCAAGTACTGTAAAGGAGGCTTATGATAATCTTTCTGAGAACATGTCAAATTTGATGGTTGACTATAAAGTTATTTCTGTGGCAGAGTCACCAATTGTTGAGGTTTTTTATCCAAATGAAAGCCCCGATAGGGATGAAACGAAGAAAGTTTCATTCGGTGGGGGATTGTCACCGAATTCTGATTTTAATCCAAATGTAGAGAGTGAGGTTGTAGATGAATTAGATAACAATGAGTAAGCACTTAGACCGTCTTAGGGACGAACATAAAGATTTTGAACTAAATGCCTTGAACGATTCATTTGCCAAAGATCCATTTAAGGCTTTTCAGGAATGGTTTGATTATGCATGTAGCTCCAACCAACCCGAGCCCAATGCATTTTCATTATGCTCTGTAAATTCGGAAATCAATCAGCCGTCAAGCAGAATCGTTTATCTGAAAGAGCTACGCAGAGAGGAATTTGTTTTTTATACCAATTATCAGAGCCATAAATCTGATGATATTAATGAAAATGCACGCGTAAGCATGTTATTTTTTTGGCCCGGATTGCAACGTCAAATTCGAATTCAGGGTCTTGCATCAAAAATACCGTCTGAAGAGAGTGATAGATATTTTAGCTCTAGACCCCGCTCGAGTCAATTAGGCGCATGGGCATCAGATCAATCAAGACCACTTGCGTCAAGAGTAACTTTAGAACAAAAGCTGAAAGACTTAGAGAAAAAATTTCCAGAAAAAATTGCTCGACCCGATTTTTGGGGCGGCTACGGCATAGCCCCAAGTCGGTTTGAGTTTTGGCAAGGAAGACCTTCGAGATTACACGACAGAATTGTGTTTGAAAAAGAGGAGAATTTGTGGGTTTCACATCGAATAAATCCATAGACAATTGGAACCTACCTGTATCAACTATAAGAGTGGATTAAGATTGGTTTATCTCCACAAGCCAAGTGAGGTAGCACATGTCGGTTTTTTCTTTAGAGCTGGGAGTCGTTTTGAAAAACAAAACCAAACTGGTTTGGCTCATTTTTTAGAACATTGCGTATTCAAAGGCACAAAAAAACGGAATGGGATTCAAACCATTTCGCGTATAGATGAGGTTGGGGGAGAGCTCAATGCATATACAGCGAAAGAGGAATTGTGTTTGCATGCGTCATTTCCCAAATCCCATACTGAGAGGGCTATTGAGCTTTTGTCGGATATCTCAATTAATCCAATTTTCACAAAGAAGGAGGTTGAAAAGGAGAAGGAGATTATTTTTGATGAAATCAATTCCTATTTAGATAGTCCCTATGATAAAATTTTTGATGACTTTGAGGAGGAGCTATTCAAGGGTCATGCTTTGGGGAATAACATTTTAGGTGTCAAAGCAGATTTGGAAAATTTGAATAAAAAAGACCTTGAAGAATTTGTAAAAGATTATTTTTCCAAAGAGAATCTGGTTGTCTCTTTTGTTGGAGATATTTCACTTAGGTTGATTGAACGTATGCTTAGAAAGCATCTTGAGGCGATGCCCGAAAAAGGCTCGCATATAGAAATAGATTCATTTTCTGGATACAAACCATTTCACATTTTTCGTAAAGAAGCCAATTATCAAGCTCATCTTGTGATGGGAGGGATGGCGCCTAGCTATTTTCATGAAAATAGAACAGCTATGGCGATGCTAATGAACATGATTGGCGGACCTGCAATGAATGCCACGCTAAATATTTTACTGCGCGAACGCCACGTTTTGGCCTACAGTGTTGAGGC
Organism: uncultured Flavobacteriales bacterium; assembly: GCA_913020765.1. Classification (GTDB taxonomy): domain Bacteria; phylum Bacteroidota; class Bacteroidia; order Flavobacteriales_D; family Crocinitomicaceae; genus UBA952. The sequence goes on from CAJWAO010000001.1 coordinate 74,835, forward strand.
AAACTATGTGCCGTACGCGGATGTTGGATTTTGGCAGGTTTATGTTGGTTGTGAGTCTCGAAATATTAAAAAATCAATTAAGCTTATTGAAAAAGAGTTGGATCGATTGCAAAAGAAACCAATCAGTGCCACAAAGTTGGCAAAGGTTAAGCAGCAGTTTAAAGGTCAGCTTGCATTGAGTATGGACGTAAATTCAGGACTGATGCATAGTTTAGGAAAAAGCTTTCTTGCTTTTGGGCAAATTGATACCATCGACGAGATACATAAAAGTATTGATAAGATTAGCGCTGCCGAACTTCAAAATCTGGCGGTAACGTTTATGCAAAAATCGCAGATTTCTTCTTTGGTATTTGATTTAAAGGATTAGTTTCTTGTACCGAATATGGAGCTTCCGATGCGCACCATCGTACTCCCTTCATCTATTGCTGTTTTGTAGTCTCCGCTCATCCCCATAGATATAATGTCAAAATTCCTGTCAGAACTGAAATGATTCTCTTCTAAGGCATCGTAAATTTTTTTAAGCTTCTGGAATTCGCCTTTTATTTTTTCTTGATCCTTTGTAAACGTTGCCATACCCATAACGCCTCGAATCCGGATGTTATTGAGTATTTTGAATTCTTCTGAACACAATAAAAAATCTGCTTCCTTTGCTGTAAGGCCAAACTTAGTCTCTTCGTCCGCAATATAGAATTGAAGCAATACGTCAATAATTCGATTTGACTTTAAGGCTTGTTTATTGATTTCTTTCAATAGTCTGAAGCTTTCGACACCATGAATTAAAGATACAAAAGGGGCGAGGTACTTTACTTTATTTCGTTGCAAGTGTCCAATAAAATGCCATTCAATATCTTTTGGTAGAACCTCCCATTTTGCAAGCATTTCTTGCACCTTGTTTTCACCAAATATTCTTTGCCCTGCATCAAATGCTTGTTGTAAATCTTCGACGGGTTTGGTCTTTGAAACAGCAACGAGTACAACATGCTTGGGTAGCTCTTTTCTGAATTTATCTAGGTTTGCCGCAATCATTATTTTATGTTGTAGATGGTTAGACCGCTTCGAAGCTTCGGTTCAACCCAGGTTGATTTTGGAGGCATATATAACCCTGCGTCGGCTACAGCTTTAATCTGATTGATGGAAATAGGAAAAAGCATAAATCCCAAAACAAAATTTTTCTTTTTCAACTCTTTTGTAAATGCTTTTGCATCAAAAGTCCCGGGTAAAAAGTCTATGTCATCGCTTGTTTTAAGATCTTTAATACCTAAAATTGGGTCCAGTATCAACTCAGTTAATAAGCTCGGATCTAAAGATTTTACGGGATGTTTTTCATCAATTAAATTTTGGTTAATTCGAAGCGCGTACCAAGTATCATCGATTAGAAAATGCATGCTATGGTTCACCTCGGGGGCCATTCCTTGAGCGAGCTTTTTGATGGTTCCCAACGTACTTATTTTTGATAAAAAATCTTCTGGTTTGAGGCCATTTAATGACTTTACCATTCGATTGAATGAAATTATGTTAAGTTGCTGTTCTTCAACAAAGTATGCAAGGAAGTTTTTGGAGTTCACATATTGATTTCCTTTTGATTGGTACAAGCCTGCAGATGAAGCAGATCTATGGTGTCCATCAGCGATATAAATCTCTTTTATCGGTTCAAAATATGCTTGCATATCATCGGAGTGCTCATTTGAGAGAATCCAAAGCTCATGCTTGATTTTGTCTGTCGTTGTGAATTCATATTCTGGTCGGTCCCTTGAAATAAGTTCAATTAAATTTTGAATATTTTTATTTCCAGTGTAAGATAAAAGTACCGGCTCTGCGTTGTAACCTACGACATCTAGGTAACGCTCAAAGACTGCCTCTCGAGAGGTGAGTGTCGCTTCATGAATCTTTATTTTTTTTGCTAAATATTCTTCAACGCTTGCACCCGCAATAACACCAACACATGAATGATTTTCGGAGGTTTGTTTATATAAATAAAGTTTTGGTTCAGTATCTTGAATCAGAATGCCATCTTGAACAAATTGATCATATCCCTTTTTTACAAGCTCAAATCGCTCTGTTGAATTGGATTTTGTTTTTTTAGCGTTATCAAATTCAGGGTTGATAATATTTAATAAGGTCCACGGATTGGTTTCCATTTTCGCCTTCAGAACATTTTTTTTGTAAGAATAATAAGGTCTGGTTGCTACAAGATGGGCTTTGTCTCGAACAGGTCGAAGCGCTTTAAATTTCGCTATTACCGCCATAGTTAAAATTTATAACTCATCCCAAAGCTTGGAAGCAGAGGAAATTGATAGATTTCCTCGCTCGTGACTCTGTTGACATAAAATATATTGTTCCGATCGTACGCATTTGTTACGCTTCCAACAAGCTCTAAAACAGTTTTGTTTTGAAATTTGAATTTCTTTTTGATTGTCACATCTAATCTGTGGTAGTAGGGAAGTCTTTGGCTATTGAATGCCCCCAATAATGTTGATATATTATTGCTATTGTTGGTGATTGGGTCGGAGGTTACTCCACCAGAGAAATTTTCAGGCTGGTAATATCCGGCTGTTGGGGTAAAGGGTAAGCCGGAACCAAGGTTCCACCTTATACTCAAGTCAACATCTTTATTTGCTCCGAATATATAGGAACCAACAATATTGACGTTGTGTCTTCTGTCGAAAACCGGAAAATATTCGTTAAACCCATCCCAACGAACGTTATGTCCATAAGAGTATACTCCCCATAAAAATAAGCGATCCTTGCTGTATTTCATTAGGAAGTCAGCTCCTACAGATTGGCCAGATTCGATAATGAAATCTTTTTTGAATACATCGTCAATCATCTCAAAGGCTGCAACATCCTCATAAAGCTTATTTTGATTGATATTGCTCAGCTGAGAAAAATACTTATAATATCCCTCTATGTTTACGGTTATATTTTTGCCTAAATCAACTTCAATACCGGCGATTGCATGCCAGGCATATTGAAGTCCATTATTCACCTGTCGAGTATTGCCGAATTCGTTTACAAACTGATCTTGAACATTGGTTGGGGCACTCAGTAATCCATTGAATAGATTTACGATGTCTTTGTCTGATGATGCTGAGGTGAAATTTTGTGAGAAACGACCGCCTGAAAATTTAAATCGAATATTCTCTGTGGCATTGTATTTAGCACCAAGTCTTGGCTCGAGCGATATTGTATTTAGAGACGCATACACCTGGGCACGCATTCCAGTTTGTAATACCCATCTTTTGAAGACTCCTCTGTAGTTAAAGTAGCTACCAATTTCTGTGGTAAAGTTTTCATCTTCAATTTTTCGCCCAACCTCGTTAAAGGTTGTATACTTTGTATTAAAGCCGTTTAAATTAAAGCCATAATTGATTTCACTTTCATTTTTTAAGAAGATGCTAAAATCAAAACCTAAATCAAACCCTCCAATACTCGACGTTCTCGGTTCCAATTCAGCCTCAGCAAAGGTTGTGGTAAAATTACTTCCATTTACGTGTCCTCTAATGAAAATTGGAGAACCACTTGGAACTAAAAGAAAATTAATTCCACCCCCTGCGGCATTCCAATTTAAATCTGCGACGTCCACATAATTAACGCTATCCTGGTTACTGAAACCAAAAGCACTGAATTTACTTCCTCCATCACCCGTGAAAGTTACTTTTCCGTATAAATCTGTGAATGTAAAGGGCAATCCATTTCCGTCGTTAACATTTGGATAGAGTGCTTCAGATGTCACATCTAAAAGACTCTGTTTGGCGGAAAAGATATAAGAACCTGCCCGTGGTGACTCCCCTCTTTTTTCACCTAGGGGGCCTTCTAGAACGAGTTTGGCCAAGAATGGTGATGCCGAAGCTTTACCCGAAAATTTCTTCCTATTTCCATCTCGATATGTGATGTCCATGATTGAGGAAATTCTACCACCATACTTTGATTCAAATCCGCCTGTGTATATGTCCACATTTTTAATCAATTCGGTCTCGAATATAGAGAAGAAGCCTATAGAGTGGAAGGGGTTATAGATCGTCATGCCATCGAGTAATATTTTATTTTGAATTGGTGTACCGCCACGGACGTATAGTTGCCCTCCCTGGTCTCCTGTAGTGATTACACCGGGGGTAACAGAAAATGCTCCAACAATATCATTTTCGGCACCGTAGCTAGGAATTCTTTCTAAACCTTCTTTACTTATTTTTAATTTTGAAATTTCAATTTTGGTTCTTTTTGTTTTGCTTTCCGCAGAAACTTTAACTTCATCAAATTGTTGAACGGATTCCAACATTTTAAGCTCGAACTTTATATCAATAATATTCCTTCCACTGGTTAGGTCAATGTTTTGGATTTCTTCGATATATTTGAAGTTATCCACCTTTATAAGGTAGCGTTCACTTTTGAGCTTTGGGATTTGAAAGAATCCATTCAAGTCTGTAACTGCACCTGCTACAGTAGAACTATCTTCTCTTAGTAACTTCACTTTTTCGTATGCCAAAGGTTCCCCGTTTGATTGGTCATAGACAAAACCTCTGACCGTTTTGGTTTGGCCAAAAATTTGGTTTGAAAACAATAAAAGGGTAATGCAAAGGATAAGGTTCTTCATAGTATAGTGATGTAGGGTGCAAATTTAGTGAATTGTTTGCAATTTTGAGTGGTGGTGTAAATAACTACCTTTGAGCAGTAAATTACATCTAAAATGACACCATGGATATGGAATTGAACAGAATTGAAGCTCCCTACGTATTTGAGTTAAATGCGAAAAATGATTTGTCTCTAGTCATCGATTCTTCAGCGGATTTAGAGGGAAAGAATAAGGGTATGACTCCTATGCAATTGCTTCTTGGTGGTTTAATGGGATGTATGTCAATTGACGTAATACTCGTACTAAAGAAACAAAAAATAGTACCGAAGGTTTACCGAGTCGAGGCTGATGCAAGAAAGAAAGAGGGTGTTCCTACACCCTTTGAACAAATTCATTTTAACGTGTTCATAGATAAAGAAATTGATTTCAAGCGCGTAGATAGGGCGCTAGATTTATCATTGAACAAATATTGCTCGGTTCGCGCTAGTCTTCATCCAGACATTCGCATCAGCTATGAAATACATGGAGTCTAGGAGAACAAAGAGTCGACAAATGATTTTTTATCAAAAAGTTGTAAGTCTTCCATTTGCTCACCAACGCCAATATATTTGACAGGTATTTGCATCTGGTCTGAGATTCCAATAATTACGCCACCTTTCGCTGTCCCATCTAATTTTGTCACGGCTAGTGCATTAATATCTGTTGCCTGAGAGAATTGTTTGGCTTGCTCAAATGCGTTCTGCCCCGTAGAGCCATCAATTACTAAAAGAATTTCATGTGGCGCAGTTGGGATTACTTTTTTCATTACATTTTTAATCTTTGAAAGCTCGTTCATAAGATTCACTTTATTATGAAGCCTTCCTGCTGTATCAATAATGACGACATCCGCATTTTGAGCCTTTGCGGATTGGAGGGTGTCAAAAGCGACACTTGCTGGGTCTGCACCCATGCCTTGTTGAATAATCGGAACACCAACACGTTCAGACCATATAATAAGTTGATCTACTGCGGCAGCTCTAAAGGTATCTGAGGCACCTAAAACAACTTTTTTATTTGCTGCTTTAAATTGATGCGCGAGCTTACCTATGGTAGTTGTTTTGCCGACTCCATTTACACCAACGACCATAATTACGTATGGTTCTTTGTTTGTGTCATGATTCGATGTAGAAATGCTATCGGAATTATTTTCTTCAAGAAGATTCGCAATTTCTTCTTTTAATATATTCTGAAGCTCGTCCGTTCCGAGGACTTTGTCTCTTTTCACACGACCTTCTATTTTTTTAATAATTTTGAGTGTGGTTTCAACACCAACATCTGAGGATATGAGCACCTCTTCAAGTTCGTCAAGTACCTCCTCATCTACCTTAGATTTTCCAATAATGGTTCTAGCCAGCTTGGAGAGGAAAGATGTTTTGGTTTTCTCTAGTCCTTTATCAAGCGTCTCTTTCTTTGGTTTTGAGAAAAAATCAAAAAGTCCCATATGGTTGTAAAAAAAAAGCTCCCAAAGGAAGCTTTATAAATATTTTTGGTTGTGTCTTAGCTTTTGCTGAACCACTCTTTAACTTTGTCATTGTGCACGATTCCTTCTTTAAAAGAATACGCACCAGATTTATCTGACTTTACCATTTTAATTACTTTGGTATGGGCTTTACCTCCACCTTTCTGTAAACTTGCAACTACTTTCTTTGCCATGACAAATTATTTAATTTCTTTGTGAATCGTATATTTCTTCATGATCGGGTTGAATTTTTTGATTTCCATTCGATCAGGAGTATTTTTTCTGTTTTTAGTAGTAATATATCTAGAAGTGCCAGCCAAACCTGAGTTTTTGTGTTCTGTACACTCTAAAATTACTTGAACTCTATTTCCTTTGCTCTTTGCCATTTCTATTGGTTTTGACTTTTAACGCTTATTTTAAATATCCTTTCAAACGTGCTTCTTTTACACAAGCTGAAATACCTTTCTTATTAATTGTTCTTAGCGCGGATGTAGCCACTTTTAGCGTTATGAAAGCATCCTCTTCTGGAAGATAAAACTTCTTAGTAACGAGATTTGGATAAAAACGACGTTTCGTTCTTCTCTTTGAGTGCGACACATTGTTCCCAACCATTACTGATTTTCCTGTAAGTTGACAAATCCTTGACATAAGCTTGACGTTTAAAGACGTTATTAATGTAAAAAGCGGGTGCAAAGAAACACTTTATTTGGTAAAAAAGCAAATTTACAAAAGATTTTATGATAGTTTTTTAAAACTATTTTGAGTCAAGATTCCGTTGAATTTCTGGGGTGATAGCTTAATATTGCTTCTTTCAAAAAACTTTGATCTAGGTGTGTATAGATTTCAGTTGTTATGATGGATTCATGTCCAAGCATTTCTTGAATCGCTCTCAAATTTGCTCCTCCCTCTATCAGGTGTGTAGCAAAACTGTGTCTAAAGGTATGTGGAGAAATAGATTTTTTCAGATTTATTTTTGCAGCTAAGTCCTTGACAATAATAAATACCATGACCCTTGTAAGCTTTTTTCCTCTGCGGTTTAAAAAGACATAATTTTCATGCCCGTCTTTAATATCAAGCTTAGACCGCATACTTTCTTGGTACGCTGAAATTTCTAATTGAACCCTTTCACTCAGGGGAACAAGCCTTTCTTTATTCCCTTTTCCTACTACGCGTATGAATCCTTCGTCGTAAAATAAATCTGTGAATTTTAAATTGATCAATTCGCTAACGCGCAGTCCACAACTATACAAAACCTCTAATATTGCACGATTCCTGGGCCCTTCTTTAGCGGTCAGATTGATGGCTCCAATAAGTTGGTCAACTTCTTCAATACTCAGTACCTCTGGGAGTTTTCTCCCTAGTTTAGGCTGCTCTAAAAGTACACTCGGGTCCTTTTCAATAATATTTTCGAGTATCAAGTAGCTAAAGAATTGTTTTATACCTGAAATAATTCTTGCCTGGCTGCGGGCACTAATACCTAAATCATAAAGCTCAGTTACAAATGATTTTAGGTGTGTGTATTGAACATCCTTTGTTTGAATTTTCTTATCTATGCAATAGCCTGCGAGTTTATCTACATCATTTTGATAGGCAATAATTGAATTGGAAGATAGTCCCTTTTCAATTTTAAGGAATGAAACAAATTCTGTAATATAGCGACTCCAACTCGACATGTGATGAAATTAGCAATAATTAATGGTCCAAATTTAAATCTTTTGGGTTCTCGTGAACCCTCTATCTATGGAACAGAAAGTTTTGATGATTTTTTCAAGCGTCTTTGTACTCAATTCGATGTGCAATTGTCTTATTTTCAATCCAATATCGAAGGTGAACTCATAAATGAACTGCAGAAATCGGATTTTGATGGATTCATTCTTAATGCCGGAGGGTATACCCATACAAGTGTTGCCTTAAGGGATTGTATTGCTGCGATTTCGGTGCCTGTTGTGGAAGTTCATATATCTAACATTCATGCTCGTGAAACCTTTCGGCACGAATCATTGCTTTCACCGGTTTGTGTCGGAAGTATAATTGGTTTAGGCATGGATGGATATGCCCTTGCTATTCGTTTCTTTATAAATAAATGAACCAATCAAAGGAATAGATGTACAGAAGTAAAAAATAAAATGAAAAGTTTTCTTCTTTGTACGCTCATTGGTTAGGCTTTGTGCACCCCTATTATTGATCAGGTGGAGCCTCTTGATCAAAAAAAATCTTCTATCATTCAAGGAAAATCAGATCGTAAAATTCAGCTAGTGATTTTATTTGATACCTCCAGCAGTATGGATGGCCTGCTCAATCAGGCAAAGTCAAGGTTATGGGAAATTGTAAATGAATCCAGTGCACTTCGTTATCAGGGAGAAATACCATCATCGGAAATAGCCATCTACGATTATGGAAATTCTGGTATTCAGAACAACTTATTCGTCAGAAAACAGCTTGACTTTACATCTGATTTAGATTTGGTTTCTCAAAAACTATTTGCGCTAAACACAAATGGAGGTAATGAATATTGTGGTGCAGTAATCGACGATGCATTAAATGAATTAACATGGTCCTCGGATGCAAGAGATGTAAAGATGATTTATATTGCTGGAAATGAACCCTTTAATCAAGGACCAGTCAACTATCAAGAGGTGTGTGCACTGGCAAGGGGAAAGGAAGTACTCGTAAATACAATTTATTGCGGCGATCACATGCAAGGAGTAAGGAAACTATGGAAGGATGGCGCAATCGAAGCAAATGGGGAAGATGACTTAGGCACTATAATCAACAAAAGTATATTAAATAAGGCGATTGGTTTAGGATTTGATAGGCTTGAATAAGATTTAATACTATTTGTATTACTTTCGCAGTATGGAAGATGTTATTCTGTATTTTGAAAGTATAGACCCGGTTTACGCAGCCCTTCTCGCCACAATGTTTACTTGGCTCGTAACTGCACTTGGTGCATCCTTGGTTTTCTTCTTTAAGTCAATGCATAGAGGTGTTTTAGATGGTATGTTGGGCTTTACAGGAGGTGTAATGGTAGCTGCTAGCTTTTGGTCACTTCTTAATCCCTCTATTGAGCTGTCCGAACGGATGTATCCGAATATGATTTGGATGCCTGCTGCTGTCGGCTTTTTGACTGGAGCTCTCTTTCTTTTCTTTTTAGATAAGAGCCTACCGCATCTTCACATCAATTTTAAGGAGTCTGAAAAAGAAGGGGTGAAAACCCAATTTCATAAAACTACTCTACTTGTATTGGCGATAACCTTGCATAATATTCCGGAGGGTTTGGCCGTTGGCGTCTTATTTGGTGCGTGCGCCCATGGTATTGAAGGTGCGTCAATTGCAGGAGCTGTAACCTTAGCCATCGGTATAGGGATTCAAAATTTCCCCGAAGGTTTTGCAGTAGCGATGCCATTGCGAAGGGCAGGCGCGAGTAGGTTCAAAAGTTTTTGGTTCGGACAACTTTCTGCGATTGTCGAGCCAATTGCAGGAGTTATTGGTGCTTTGGCAGTAATTTACATGGAACCCATTCTTCCATTTGCCTTGGCTTTTGCAGCAGGTGCGATGATTTTTGTGGTCGTTGAGGAGGTCATCCCTGAAACCCAAAGAGACCGCTTTACTGATGTTGCTGTTCTTGGTTTCATAGCTGGTTTTTTAGTGATGATGATATTGGACGTTGCTTTAGGGTAAATCCAAAGACCTATTTTCAATATACCGGTTCCCAGAGCTCTATTTTGTTTCCTTCTTTATCGAAAATATACGAATATCTTTTACGCTGGCCTTCAATAATTTCGTCCTCTATCTCGATTTCTTCACTCTTAAGTACCTCTAGTAAATGTTTCAGGTTCTCAACCTGATATTTAGTTTTGTTGGTGGAGCCCAAGCCCTTATCGCATTCCTTGTTTAGTAGGGATAGTTTTGAAAAGAGATCAAGGTAATTTGAATATTCCTCGAGGTCTCCTAGTGTTTGTTTCTTCATTTAGTCCATAGTGTTGTTGTTTTATTCATACTACGGAATTATCTCACTTGCATGTGATTATTTCTAAGGCGACTGTAGCTGCCAAGGTCTCACCTGATTGAGACGTAGTTTTAAACGTTTAAGTTGCAAGAAAATTGTTTGAAAGGATATAATTAATGTTTTGTTAACATTGGCATGGAGAATACTAATTTTATTACCGCGATGCAAACTTGTATATTTCAAGTTGACATTGTTAAAATTTAGAATCTTGCTATTGGTTGAGTTGAGGAAAGTAAAGTGCGATTAATGTAAAATTAGCCTTCCTGTATCCCTATTATCTTGATATTTGATAATGTAGGTATATAATCCTGAATTTAACGCTGAAAGATTGATCGCCTCATGCCCTGAATGAATGCCATTATAGGTCTTTCTTCCTTCGACTGAAAAAAGTTCAACCGAAATAATTTGTTCACCTGCTCCAAATAATTGTACGCTTTTTTCAAAGGATGGATTTGGAACGAGTTGGGGGTCAATGCTTCCTTTGTCTAATTCATTGAGGGAAGATCCATTTGGACAATAATTGCCATCAGGAGCATTTTGAGGTAGCTTGTATTGAGGGTCCGTAATGAGTGCATATCCGAGAACATCCATAGATTCGAGAAGTGCTTGCGAACAAGGTTCCCATTCATTGGCAATGCCACTGCAAGTTTGTGGATCATTGAGAATGTCCATATTTGCCACTTGCATCCAATACAAGTATTCAATAGCCATACATTGGTAATCACAGGTGAAATCATCATAATGATACCAGGCTTCCTCTGGATAACTATTTGGAACACTCATAAATTGACCGCCCCTTGCGACGTCCATTGCTGCCGACAATAAAGAGGAGTTTGGTTCTAATGAAAATGCTTCAGGATATATATTGACATGCCCGACTGAATTAATGGTATGCATGATTTCTTCAACGCTCGCGTCCGCTCCCCAATAACCTGGTTGAAACGGGTCTATTTCTTGCTGCCACAATACTGCACCAACGCCATCACCATCGTAATTATCGAAAAAAGTATTCATCCCTGGACTACCATCCGATGTAAAAATAGGCATGAGCGCCTGCCTATCTTGAAGCGCAGAGAGTAAAGCAGGGTCGTCAACCACTCCATCTTCATCATTATCTAATAGCTCAGCAAAAATAGCTGCAGCGTGAAGTACTTTCTCATCAGGTACATTCTCCTCTGCGTAGATGCCACACCCAAATACTTCTATATATTTTGAGAATATATTCAGTCCAGGACCAGA
>CAJWAO010000002.1 GCA_913020765.1 uncultured Flavobacteriales bacterium
CTACTGCTTCTTCATTTGTAAAGCAATCTATAATTGTGGAGGGTTCAATTTTCCCAACACCGCCATCAATGATGACATTAACCTCGTTTTCATAGGCCTCAAAAATTTGGTAAGGATCTGTGTAATATTCTAACAAGGGCTCTTTTTCATCATGCAATGAAGCCGATGCTATTGGATTTCCCAGTGCTTCTACCAAAGCCTGAGTGATGGGGTTGTCCGTTATTCGAACACCAACCTCCTTTTTTTTGGAATCAAATAGCTTAGGAACTCTTGTATTTGCCGATAATATAAATGTATATGGTCCGGGTAGACACTGCTTTACAAGCTTAAAAGTTGATTTATTGAGATGCTTTGTGTGCGACGCAAGCTCTGTAATGTCTTTACATAAGATAGAAAAATGAACCTTGCTGAGCTTTTCTTTTTTGAATTTAGCCAGCTGGTGCAGCGCGTTTTTGTTATTCAGATCACAACCTATTGCATAAACAGAATCAGTAGGAAATATGATGAGCCCTCCAGATCTGAGTGCTTTTACAGCCTCAGAGATTAATCTTTGGTCAATATTGAATGGATTTATTTCAAAAAACATATTAATAAATTACACAGGATATGGCCCGGTGGTCACTGAGCGGATTCTTTTGAATCTTAAAATTACTAGAATTTAATTCGTTTGAGTGAAAAATATAGTCGATTCGACCGGCAGGAAGCAATCCAACGTATGTGGCACCAAACCCATTAGATGTATTTCTAAAGGCATCTGTGAGGTTATTTTCGAAGCGATGATAGGTATACGACATGGGGGTATCGTTAAAGTCTCCACAAACCAGCACTGGATATGGTGAGTTCATCATATGGTCACTTACAGCTGAACTTTGCGCGGCACGAATGGCAAAAGCTTTTTTTAATTTGGCATAGGCGCGTTTTATTCCTGCGGTTGTTTCTTCTTTATTTCCTTCAGCCATGTGATTTGTTTGGGAATCTGTTTGGAGCTTTATAGATTGAAGGTGAACATTATAAATCCGAATGGTATCCTGTTTTTTTACAATATCTACATAAATGCAATAGTTTTTATTCTTTTCGTTTCGTCCTTGATGCTGAACGCTGCCTTTATGAATGATCGGTAGCTTTGAGAAGATTGCGAGTCCAAAAGTTTGCTTTGATTTATTTAGCTTTAATCCTTTCTTGTGGAACCATGGCCCCTGCATAATCTGCATGATGGAATCTGAGATTTCAAAAAAGGTTGGTTTTTCTTGCTGATAATACTCTTGAAGACAAAGAATGTCTGCGTTTTCCTTTCGAAGGTAGCCGAAGATTGAATTTCTCGTATTCAGCGCTTCTTTTGTCTTTGGATTATAAACATCAAAAAGTCTAACATTATAGCTCATTAATTTAAACTGACTTTTACTGTGCGCTGGTATGTCTGTTGTAATAATATTCAGTGAAAATATCTTTAGCTGAAAAGGAATGCTAATTATTACCGTCAATAGTACACCCCAGAACCATGGGCTTCGCTTGGAGAGCCAAAATAGCCCAAAAATAATATTTAGCAATAGCAATACAGGGAATCCTAGGCCAAGAAATGGAAGCCAGGGCAGGTGAGTAGGATTGATGTAAGGAGTACAAAGTGACATCAAAAAAGCTCCCCCAATGACTATATTGCCCAGTTTTACCAATAGCACAAAGAGAGACCTATTCCTTTTTTTAGGCATTTTTGCTTTGATTGAATAGAAAGTCTTTTTCCTCTTTGGACAGAGCGTCGTATCCCGATTTGGATATTTTGTCTAATATGCGGTCTGTTTCGTCGTGTTTTTTCTTTTTTTCATGATTAATGTCTTCAAAAGTTTTTCGTTTTTTTTCTTTCACTTTTTTGCGGGTAATTTTTTGTATTCGAGTATGCACCACTACGACAAAATTTTCGAGTTTTTCTAAAATATTTTTTTCAGTATTTAGGTTCTGCATGGCCAATAAACCAAATAGCGCACCGCCGAGGTGTGCAAAATGTGCGGTTCCATCTGCCGAGCCAATACCGATAAGATCTTTAGCGAAAAAAAACAAGGCTAAGACAAAAAGTCTAACGGGTAATAAACCAAATAAATAAATTTTTGTATTCGGGCTATAGAACGCGAGTGCGGCAAATATTGCCATTATTGAACCTGATGCGCCTACAACAATATGAAACTCCTCGGGGAAGAAAAGTGTGCTAGAAATTACTTCCGATAATCCACCTAATAGCCCGCCAAATAAATAGATCGTTAAGAGTTTTCGTCCGCTGAAATATCGCTCGAACAAATTGCCTGAGAAGTATAAAAAGATTAAATTATAGATAATATGCATTAACCCAAAATGGGAGAAAATACTTGTAAGGAAACCCCATGGTTTGAGCAGGCAACCAAACAGAGTGGCATCCAGCGTAAATATATTTCGAACAAATACTTCAAAGCCATCACTACCCGTGATTTTTCCAACGGCAAGGAATAAATGGATGCATAGAAACGTACAAATATTTATAATGACAAGTCTATTTGTCATCGTTCCATTTCTAAGCTGGTGCTTTAGCTCTTCGAATAAATTTTTATTCTGCATCATTCTACCAAAAATTAGTTCGATCTTTTTTTCTCCATATGAGGACTATAATAGCTCCCACTATAGCACCGCCAACATGTGCGAGATGTGCGGTTGAGTCACCAGAATCATTTAGGTAGGAGAGATACACCTCAAAAAGGAAATAAGCACCAACAAACCATTTTGCTTTTATCGGTATCGCAAAATAAAGTCTAAATTCGGTGTTCGGGAAAAGAATTGCAAAAGCAGACATCACGCCAAATATGGCTCCTGATGCGCCAACCATCGGCGTATTTATCATGATCAAATACTCGTTAATTGTATCATTTGAGGTGAAAGCAGTGAGTCGATTGATCTCTCTAATTGAATTTCCTTGCTCAATAATCTGCGCCTTCAAGGTTTCTATTTCATAAACTCCAATAACATTAAAAAGTGCAAACGCACCAAATGCAGAAATAATGTAAAAAATGAAGAAGCGCTTTGGTCCCCATACGCGTTCCAAATATCCACCGAGCATTACAAAAATCCACATATTGAAAAATATGTGAATGAAGTTTGCATGCATGAAAAAATGAGTCACGACTTGAAAAGGCTCGAAGTAGGGAGAATTTACGTAATGAGCACCAAGCTTTCCTGCAAGATCAATACCTTGTGAGGCCAAAAAAAGTTTGGCAACAAAAAATATGATGTTTAGGATGAGCAAGTTTTTCGTAACCTGTGGTAAATTGTTGAGCATATTAGAATTTAGTAGTTAGTTCTTCTATCGTAAGTGTTTGCATAATGGGTTTTCCAAACGGACAAAATGAATGTTCTTCGCATGAAAATAGTTGGTTCACAAATGATTCTATTTCACAATCCGACTTTACTTGAAAGTTTTGTGAGGCCACATATACAAGTTTGGATACAAGTGTATGGGCAAGCTCTCCTCGGTTTGGCCTCTCAGGTCCTGACAAGGAGTTTGTAATGTTATCAATACAAATATTATGGTTTTTCTCAGATATACACGAGGGAAGGCTCTCTATTTTGATTCCTCCGGAATCGTTTTTGAAATGAAATCCTAGCTGGGAAAGTAAAGATTTAGACTCTATCCATGCATCAATTTCATCTTGATTCAATTCTAAATCTATCGGAAACATAAGTTTTTGTGCACTCAAAGGCTTTGTAACAAAGGTTGACATCATTTCAGTATAAAGAATTCTTTGCTGTGCTCGATGTGTGTCTATGATTAGAATTCCGGATTTAACATTACTAAGTAGGTATTTGTTTTTTACAAGGTATTTATTTAGCGTATAGTCATCTTCTGCTTCGATAAGTTTCGTCTGACCTTCTTTACTTTCCTCTCGAATGGCATAAAAGTTTTCCCATTCTTTGCTATCACTTTTTTCACCAAATCCTTGCTTATGAAGTGCTTTATTTGTTCCAGTCCTCGTCGCTTTTTTGGTTTCGAATTTGGAAAAGGGATTGTAGCTTGGGTCGACTTTTATTTCTGGCTCAATCGGTAGCTCGTTTTTGTGAGAAATTGGCACGTCAAAGCTTGTTTCTACATCGAAGTCAAGGCTTGGTGCGATATTATATTTACCCAATGCTTGCTTTATACTTGACAAAAGAATAGTGTAAATAAACTTACCTTCTTCAAAGTTGATTTCGGTTTTTGTAGGGTGAATATTTACATCAATTTTTGTGGTATCAATTGTAAAAAAAATGAAGTAGGCGGGGTGTGATTTATCCGGAATTAGTTGCTCGAAGGCCTTTGAAACTGCATGATGGAAATAAGAATGTTTAAAAAATCGATTGTTGACGAAAAAGTATTGCATCCCTCGAGATTTTTTTGCACTCTCTGGTTTGCCTACAAATCCACTTATTTCAACAATATCTGTTTTTTCTTCTATGGGAACAAGGCTTTCATTGCTCTTTTTCCCCATTACATCAGTGATTCTTTTTCTCGGATTTCCGGCCTTTAAATTATACACTTCGTTGCCATTGTTTGTGAGTGTAAAACTGGTTTCAGCATGTGCCAGGCATATGCGCTCAAATTCATTCCTAATGTGCGTAAATTCTGCGTTATCTGATTTTAGAAATGTTCTTCTTGCTGGGACATTAAAAAAAATGTTTTTGACCTCAATACTGGTTCCTTGTTCGCAAATACACTCTTCATTTCGCATTGGTGTTCCACCATTCATTTCAATTAGCGATCCAGTGTCCTCTTGATTTTTGTGCTTTGTTTTAAGCGTGACATGCGCAATAGAAGCTATGGATGCGAGCGCTTCCCCACGAAATCCTTTGGTTTGTAAATGAAACAAGTCATCAACATTCTTAAGCTTACTTGTTGCGTGTCGTGTAAAGCATAGTGCAGCATCTTTTGGTGACATGCCAGTCCCATTGTCTTGAACCAAAATGCTTGTTCTGCCTGCATCTTTGATATGGACTTTAATTGATTTTGCACCAGCATCAATGGCGTTTTCCAAGAGCTCTTTTACGACTGACCCGGGACGTTGAATCACTTCGCCTGCAGCGATTTGATTGGATATCTGCTCTGATAATAAGTTAATAATATCCATTACCGCATGAGTTTGAAAATGACCTGATCAATCTCATCCAGCCCATTCAAAAGGAAATAACCTAGCACAATGATAACCGATAGAAGCACGAGCGTTCTTGTGTTTTGCGAATAAACGGTATTTTTCGAGACGCGGTTTTCTTGCTTTTGTTCCTCCATTTTCTCGCGCATCAGCATTACGCGCTCGTCTTCACTTAGCTTTTCTCCAGAGTAAAACTTCTTTTTTAAATCAGTTTTTTCTTTACGGGCATCATAATACCGCGGGTAGTAACCGAATTTTTTTGGTTTAATATTAGAATTCAAGAATTTCAATAGGAATCTATTTCTAACAAAAATAAGTAAAAACTTGACCGATTTGTTAGAATCTAAGCCTAAATTAGAGACGAACTACGGTTCCCATGTATTCCGGGCTTTCTCCTTGTTCAGGGTTCTGAAGAATCACCTTCCAAACGAAAGAAGTATTTTGCTTAACAAGTTCACCTGTATTTTTGTTGATGCCTCTCCAGGCTTGGTTTGCATCTGAGGTTTCAAAGATTACGGCCCCGTTTGACGGATCTATAATAATCATCTTGAAAGGAGTATTCCTGTTTTTCAGCGCAAAGGGCATAAATGTGGTATTTCTATCATCAAAGCTATTCGGAGTGAAGGCATTGACGGCAAGCAGGTTATAGTTTTTTTCAACAAAGAACGAAACCTCATCAGAACTTTCACATCCGTTCGCATCTCTCGTGAATGCTTTTATAGAGTAACTTCCTTTATTGAACAACAAGAAGTTTTCTTTTAAGCCTGTTTTTGTAGATTGGACATTGTTGATGTACCAGCTTATTTGATTTTCAGAAAACGCTTGCACGTTTAGCTCGGGCAGTCCATTTTCAAAATTTAGATAATCGTCTACTGAAAGCTGAATGTTCTTGGGCTCGTGCACATTAAAGGACAAAGCTGCTATGAATTCTTGATTTTGATTTAATGTACCTATTTGATATACTCCTTTCTCATCCAATTTAAAATCGAGGGTTTGTTTTGAAGTAATTTCTTCAAGGTTTTCTTGTGGCGACAAGATAAAAATCGACTCTTCATTTGTGTTTTTGTAGGTAAAATTTTGATTTAGACAATGGTCTTTGGGCGTAGTAAGATGGAGCGGAGCTCTGGTTTCATCTGACTTCGTTGTAATAATTTCAACCTCTCTGTAGACAGGTTGTTGAAGTTCTGTACCTGTTTCTGACTTGGTGTTTTTAAGCATTGCCTCATCCGAGGGTTTTTGATGACTATCATCACAACAGGTAATGGAATTTTCAGGTGATTTAACAACGACAGGTTCTTGTGTTTCAACTTCTATTTCGGTTTTATTGGATATCTCTGTTGCTGATTCTTTTTCAGTTTCTTTGCGCTTATCTTCTAATTTATTTTCTTGTTTGGTTATTTCGGCTTGAATTTGGCTAGGTTCGTTATCTGAATCTAAGAACAAGTATGCGGCTATAATTACTGCGGCCCCTCCAGCACCTAAAATCCATTTAAATCCATTTGAGGATTTTGGATTTCTTGCATCCAATTTTTTATTCATTCTAGACCACGCGTCCTTATTGTATGGGAGCTCTTGGTCCTTTAATGCTTCTTTAAATAGATCTTCAATATTTCGCATCTTACTCACTTATTTTACTGAATTCTTCAGTTAATATTTGCTTTAAATTCTTTTTGGCCTTTGATAAATTTGATTTGGAAGTCCCTTCACTAATCCCAAGCATTTCAGCTATTTCTTTGTGGGAATAGTCCTCAATGACAAATAGATTGAATACCGTCCTGTATCCAGGTGATAATTTTTGAATTGCTTCGACTGCTTTTTCCGCACGTAGCTCAATCATTTCGATTTTTTCGTTTTCTTCAATTTCATTTGAAGCATCCATTTTAAAATCGTTGTCATTGTCTTTTAATATTGGGGCTCTTTTAGCCTTTCTGATGGAATCAATGGCAGTATTTACGACAATACGCCTTACCCATCCTTCAAAAGAACCTTTAAAATCAAAAACTTCCAATTTATCAAAGACCTTGATGAAACCTTCTTGCAACACCTCTTGTGCTGTATCGTGGTCTGAAATGTAGCGCATACAAACCGCTAACATTTTACCATAGAACATTTGAAACAAGGCCTCCTGCGATCTGCGGTTGTTTTGCAAACAACCCTCAACAATTTCCTTTAATTTCTCTATATTCTCCAAGTCTCAACAAAATTTAAACGTATCAATAGTTTCAGCGTTGCCTTCCGAAGTAAATAAATCAACGTTAAATAAAACGATTTTATATTAAATGTATTATTTTCGTGTCGATATTTAAATAAATAAATAATTACAAATGAAAGTAACGGTAGTAGGAGCTGGAAATGTTGGTGCAACTTGTGCAGATGTTTTGGCCCAAAGAGAAATTGCAAATGAAATTGTTCTACTTGACATAAAAGAGGGTTTTGCTGAAGGTAAAGCGCTAGACATTTGGGAGACTTCTCCAGTGAATTTGTATGATTCCAGAACAATTGGATCTACAAACAACTATGAAATGACAAAAGACTCTGAAGTTGTAGTAATTACTTCCGGATTACCAAGAAAACCTGGTATGTCCCGAGATGATTTAATTGCTACAAATGCAGGGATTGTTAAGTCAGTGACAGAAAACATTGTAAAGTACTCACCAAATGCCAAAATTATTGTCGTATCTAACCCGTTAGATGTAATGACCTACTGTGCATATTTGAGTGCAAACTTTCCATCTAGTAGGGTATTTGGAATGGCGGGTGTTCTTGACACCGCTAGATACAGAGCTTTCCTTGCAACTGAGCTGAATGTTTCTCCAAAGGATATTCAGGCCGTTCTTATGGGGGGTCATGGAGATACGATGGTACCACTTCCTCGATATACGACCGTTGGGGGCATTCCAGTAACCGAATTGATCGAAGAAGAAAAGCTGAATGAAATTATTGAAAGAACAAAATTCGGTGGTGGAGAAATCGTAAAACTTCTTGGGACCTCTGCTTGGTATGCACCTGGTGCATCTGCTGCACAGATGGTTGAAGCCATTGTGCGCGACCAAAGAAGAATTTTTCCAGTTTGTACTTGGCTACAAGGTGAGTATGGCCTAAACGATATCTACTTGGGCGTGCCAGTGATACTTGGTAAAAATGGAATTGAAAAGATTATCGAGCTCGATTTGAATGAAAATGAAAAAGCATTGCTCGGCGAATCTGTTGATGCTGTGAAAAGTGTAATGGCAGTGTTAGATAATATGAATGCGAACGCGGTAAGCTAAACCTTTTTGATTACAGTAAAGAAATACGAAAGCGCCTTCGGGCGCTTTTTTCGTAACTAATAAAATTAGTTTATTTGCCCTCTGTACTAATTCTGTTCAATTGCTCCTATATCCGGAGGATTATTTCTGAAGTTCCCTAAAATATCGGTGAAAACAGAGGTGCCAAAACCTGCCCCTTGAAGAACAGATTCACCAGAAAAGCCATAATCAAATTCAGTAATATTATTAAAACCAGGAAGTAAACCGTTATCTAATGCAACACGCCAAATACAATTTTCATAAAACGAATCCTGGTACTGCTCCTCGGCTTGAATAAAACAATGTTGAATGTCAAAATTTAGCTGGCCACTAGGATTTTGAATCGTATCTAAAATAATTTCCGTTTCTAAATTTCCTGAAACCACACTATTGTACAATACTCCCTCTGTGATATCTGAGACTATTGTTGGGTCATCATAGTAATTTCTGATACCAATTGCAGGAGATTGTGCCGAGCCGTAGCCCATAATATTGCAATGGTTGAAATTAAATCTTCCGCCTTTTAGAACAAGAAGAGAGTGATATCCATTCTGCGAGACCAATAGGTTTTCTCCTTTCATGGATGCCCCATCAAAAAGAAAGATACCGTAACTTGAATGATTGAATATTTTGCTGTTTTTGACGGTAACTGCATAATCTCCTGTGGGTTGCTCACTATAAACATGTAAACCTGAGGTACCATTTTTTATAATTGCATAATCAATGATTGATGGCTCTGCTTGGTTAAAGTAAATACCGTAGTATTGGCCTGGAACATTATCATACAGTGGCTCTAATCGGTCTCCTTGAAAAACAACCTCGTTATCTAGAAAACCATTCACCTGCAATGATCCTTTGTAGATATACAATAACGAACCCTTGTGTAGGTGAATCTGAGTCCCTGCTTCGATGACTAGCGTTTGTGCTGAGTCGACCAAACTATAACCGTAAATAACATGTGGTTTGTCGGAGGGCCAAATGCCTTGTGCTTGGTCCTGATAATGAAAGTATGCATCCTGTCCCCATACTGCCAGATTTACATATTGATCAAGTCCATTTGTCCTGAAACGAATAGAATCCTCTATTACCATTGGAGTTACTTGATTATTTATATCAAGTGTGACCTCGACAAACATATATAGACTATCATTTCCAACAATACTCACATCTTCATGTGTGATGCCACTAATTCCATCTAAATTTAAACGAAAGGGAGAGTCCTCACCACCCATGAGCTGAACCTCTTCAATTAAAATATTTTTATTGTTCGTGTTGTATATTTTGAATTGTTCTGTAGTCGAACCAATTGTAGTAAATACGGTATCAAATACGAGGGTGTCTAGCGAGAATTGGAGATTACCGGTTGTGGTAAAGCTATCTTTTCTGCAGCCCGTGCTAGTAATGACGAGTAGGACTAGTGAAATGAACGAAACAACAAATGTGAGAAATCGCATAGACAAAGAACGATATTTCTGCTGAAATATTGAGTTTATTCTATAATTTGATATGAAATGAGTGATGATATTTATTAACTCATGAACCTTTTGGTGCAATAGTTGTACCCGAGTACATTAATACCTTAATATGAAGATACTTTTATCTGTAGTTGCCCTAATATTGACAAGCGCTTTTTGGGCACAAACACCTGAAAATATAAATGAGAATAATTCACTTTTAAATTCTAAAAGTAAATTCAATGAAGTTGAGGTAAACAAAAAGGAAGTTTCTGAAGTTGAGGTTCCGATTGATACTCAGGAAACAGATTTAGTGATTGATGTTACAATTTCCGAGGAGACTAGTTTGGTTGGTTCAATCCAAGAGGATTTTCGAGCAATTGAGTTTGACGAATTGAGAACTGATTTTGACAATGGTGCTGCGAATGCAAGAGATGATATTCACGAAATAGGAAAGTTTCTGATTCCGACAATTCAAGAAAGTCCCGAACTACTCGAAGGTCTTTTCATTACTTTCTAAATTTTAAAATAAAGTTTTCTTTCACCTGTTGGGGTCTTCTAACCAAAACACCCATTTTAAAAAAATCCAAGCTCAGATGGAAGGATTCTGCTGCGCTCAATTTATTCCAGCTTTCGAGCATTGAATGACTCCATCGAATATCGTCAAGAACAAAGATGGTATGGTCATGTGTATATTTCGTAAGCGCATCCATATATTCGAGTAACGCTTCTCCATCGTGGTGTCCATCGATGAAAACGAGGTCAAATTTTTCTTCTGAAAAGCTGTTAATCGTATTTTTAAAGGTATTATTGATTAGCTTGATAGGATAGTTTTTTAGATTTTCCTTTGCGATTGAGTGGGTTTCAGGACAGCCTTCAATACTTATTAACCTACTTTTTGGATTTCCGAGGTGCATATATAATGAGCCCATACCAATAGAGGTGCCAAGCTCTAAAATGTTTTGAGGTTTGAAATGCTTACATATTCTGAACAAAAGGATACCGTTTTTTCCAAATGAAGAGCTGATTTTAAATATCTGATCGATTGACCGATGTTTGTCCAGTTTCTTTGATTTTGCACCAAAGTCTTTTATTTCGAGCTTTTTACGATTTCTTTTTTGCTTTAACACGAAATTTTTTATCGCCATTTCATCTTTCGCATTTGGTCTTAACTTAGTGGATTTCTCCATAAAGTCGAAAATAAATGGAGAATGAATTCCATGCAGCGTCCTTGCATTCCATCTATATTTAATATATTCGACGAAGATATTCATAAGTCCAAATTTATGTCATTCAACCATACCAATCATGCCTTAAATGCGCAGAGGGATAAAGTAAAATATGGAAGTCCAAAATTAAAAATAATAGCACCATGTAAAGTTGACAATGGCATTTTAAAATTAGAACCAGCTGCACAGGACTATTATGAGGAGAGATTTCACGAGATTTCAGCTCCGATGTCCTTTTTTATTCCAGCGTCAGGAGCAGGTTCACGAATGTTTGACTTTCTACAGGTAGAGTTGGCATTAGGAAAACCGGAATTAGCTGAAAATACAAAAACCTTTATTGCCCAATTAGAGGAATTCGCCTTCTACAAAGTTTTAAGTTCATCTCAAAAAGAAAAAATCGCCTCTTTCACTTCCCAAAAGGAGCTTATTGATTTTATTTTGAAAGATGATAACAATGGAATAGGCCTGGGAAATTTTCCAAAAGGCTTGGTTCCCTTTCATTCATATGCGGAAGGACAGAATTCTGCTTTTTACGAGCACCTGCGACAAGGGATAGCCTTGTCAGAAAAGCAGATTAATTTTCATTTTACAATTCAGAAAATCCACAAGGAGGCTTTCGAAGAGGCACTTTTAAATTTCAAATCAAAACATGATGAGGCCTTTACCGTAAGTTTTTCGTTTCAAGACTCAGCAACAGATGCTTTTGTTTTTGATGCGAACCATGAACCAATTTTAGCTCATGACAATACCTATTTAAGAAGGCCTTCAGGTCATGGAGCTTTGTTGTCAAATTTAAATGCACTCACTGAGCAATATATTCTGATTAAGAACATAGATAACGTGCAGCACGAAAGTGTTGCAGGGTCCGGGATAAGGGTTTGGCGTATGTTGTGTGGAATACTTTATTCAGTTAAAAATGAGCTTAGAGAAATTTATGAAAACCCTGATCATAAGCGGTTAAAATCAGTTTGTGAAGAATTTAAATTGTTTTCTGATGAGGAGATTGAGGCGGCTCGAGACGAAACTTACTTGAAGCAGTTGGTTAATAAACCTATTCGAATCTGTGGTATGGTATTAAATGAGGGGAAGTCCGGTGGTGGGCCTTTTCATGTTGACCTTAAGGGAGAAAAAAGTAAGCAAATTGTTGAAGGAGTGCAGGTTACTGGTAAGGAACAGCAAGATATTTTCAATTCAAGTACGCATTTTAATCCTGTGATGATGGCCTTGGATACCTTTGATATAAATGGGCAAAAGATTGATTTAACAGGGTTTTCAAATGAAGATCAATACTTTGTTGTGCGAAAAAATTACGAAGGTAAGGAGGTTACCTTCATTGAAAGACCAGGATTATGGAATGGTTCTATGTGCTATTGGAATACTATTTTTATCGAAATTCCTTCTGAAACATTTACCCCAGTAAAGACTGTTTTAGACCTTTTGAAGCCAGCGCACCAGCCATATTGATTTGTTTAATTTTTGATTTATTTAATCTGTTGTGCTTACCTTTGAGTAAAATACATGCTCAATGAGAATTCCTGTTACCGTATATTCTGAAATTACTCCAAACCCCTCAACCATGAAGTTTGTTGCCAACAAATATATTTTGCCCTCAGGTGAGTCTGCCAATTTCACCAGCCAATCGCAAACGATAGGTTATTCTCCTTTAGCCGAGGAGCTCTTTAAATTTCCATTTGTAGACGGTGTGTTTTTGGCGGCCAATTTTGTGACCGTTACCAAAACAGATAATGTTTCATGGGATTTTATTACAATGGAGCTTCGCGATTTTGTTAGGGAGTGGATCGCCGAGTGCAAGGAAATTTTGCTAAAAAGCCAAGACCCCGTCATGGAAGAAGAAGAACCTTCTGTGGAAGTACCCAAGATTGAGGAGAGCGAATACGATGAGAAAATCATTGCACTGCTCGACCAATATGTAAGGCCTGCAGTGGAGAACGATGGTGGAGCTATTGACTACGTTGGTTATTCTGAGGGTAAGGTTATTGTAAAAATGAAAGGCTCATGTGCAGGCTGTCCATCCTCAACTGCAACGCTTAAAGGTGGCATTGAGACTCTACTTAGGCAACATTTACCGAATGTTCAAGAGGTGGTAGCTTTGAATCAAGCAATGTAGAATCTGTTTTCCAATCAAACTCTTTAAGTAAGAAAATTTCGTATATTTAATATACGTACAGGTGGAACATGTGCCTGTTTTCAAAATGAAGAGAAAACAATGAGCAATTATAACTTAAAGGAATCCCTAAGGAGTTATTTTGGTTTCGATAAATTTAAAGGAAGTCAAGAAGAAGTCATCGAGAACCTTCTTGAAAAGAGGAACACCTTTGTCATTATGCCGACTGGCGGGGGTAAGTCATTGTGCTATCAGCTGCCTTCTTTTTTGCTTCCAGGAACGGCCGTTATAGTGTCCCCTTTAATTGCCTTGATGAAAAATCAGGTAGATGCCATCCGAAATTTAACGAATAACGAGCATATTGCTCATTTCTTGAATTCCTCATTAGGTAAAACTGAAATTCAGAAAGTTAAAACCGACATTAGAGAGGGTAAAACCAAAATGTTATATGTAGCTCCTGAGTCTCTCACCAAAAAGGATAATATAGAATTTTTAACATCCGTAAACATTTCCTTTTTTGCCATTGATGAGGCCCATTGTATTTCTGAATGGGGACATGATTTTCGTCCTGAGTATAGAAGGTTAAGAGAAATTTTCGAGAGGATATCAAAGGTTCCGATTATCGCATTGACTGCAACGGCCACGCCTAAAGTTCAGCACGATATTCAGAAAAATTTAAATATGCTGGATGCAGTCGTATATAAATCTTCTTTTAATCGAGATAATTTATACTACGAGATTCGCCCGAAACGAGATGTGGAGAAACAGATTATTCGTTATATCAAAAGTCGTGAGGGTCAAAGTGGTATTGTCTATTGCTTGAGTCGTAAAAAAGTTGAGCAGATTGCCGAACTGCTTCAGATTAATGGCATTAATGCTTTACCCTATCATGCCGGTTTGGAGGGAAATGTTAGAGCTAAACATCAGGACATGTTCTTGATGGAAGAGGCAGATGTTATTGTAGCTACAATTGCTTTTGGTATGGGTATTGATAAACCTGACGTACGTTTTGTCATTCATCATGACATTTCGAAGTCCTTGGAAAGCTACTACCAAGAGACAGGTCGAGCAGGAAGAGATGGAGGTGTTGGCGAGTGCTTGGCTTTTTATAGTTATAAGGACATTGAGAAACTAGAGAAATTTTTACAGGGAAAGCCGGTGACGGAACAAGAAATAGGTAGGCAATTACTCAACGAAATCGTTTCCTACTCCGAGACATCTGTTTGTCGAAGAAAATTCATTTTACATTATTTTGGAGAGTCTTTCGATGAAAAAGGATGTGATGAAAAGTGTGACA
This sequence comes from uncultured Flavobacteriales bacterium, assembly GCA_913020765.1. Taxonomy (GTDB): domain Bacteria; phylum Bacteroidota; class Bacteroidia; order Flavobacteriales_D; family Crocinitomicaceae; genus UBA952. The sequence continues at coordinate 14,531 of CAJWAO010000002.1, forward strand.
ACTGTAAAAACCCACGTGATCGCATGGAGGGTAAAGGATACATGGAGCTTTTACTAAGGTCTATTTTAACTCTTGATGAAACCCAAAAATCCAAACATATTTGTGCATTCTTGTCCGGCTCCATAACACCTGATATCAAAGCTTACAAGCATGATCAACTCGAAGGTTTTGGTCTAGGTAAGGACCGTGATGAGCATTTTTGGAATGCAGTTTTACGGCAGGCAACGGTAGCAGGGCTATTGACAAAAGATATTGAAACCTTCGGAGTACTTCGATTGACTGAGAAGGGGCACGCTTTTATTGAGAAACCAACCTCATTTATTTTACTGAAAGAACATGATTTTTCAAATACGGATGATACTGATTCTATAGTTTCGGGCAGTACAAAAGGGGCTGCCTTTGACGAAACATTGTATCAGCTTCTCTTAGACTTAAGAAAATCAATTTCGAAAGAGAGAAGCATTCCTCCTTTTGTCATCTTTCAGGAGCCCTCTCTCAAGGATATGTGCTTTCAATACCCAGTGACTATGGAAGAACTTACCAATATTCAAGGTGTTGGAAATGGCAAGGCGCAAAGATATGGAGCACCCTTCGTGGCGTACATCGCCGAATATGTAGAAAAAAATGATATTGAAAGACCTCAAGATATCACGGTGAAAACACTTGTCAATAAGTCTCAGCTTAAGGTTCAGCTGATTCAAAATATTGATAGAAAGCTTCCTTTGGATGACATTGCTCAATCTCAAGGGAAGTCGTTTGATGATTTGTTGTTAGAGATAGAAACAGTGGTGTCCTCGGGGACTCGTGTAAACATCAATTATTATCTTAATGATGTATTAGATGAAGACAGTCAAGAGGAGGTCTTTGATTATTTCAATGAGGCTGAAAGCGATGATATAATTGATGCATACAAGGAATTTGATGGGCTGTATACAGAGGAAGAGCTCAGGCTGATGCGAATAAGATTTATGAGTGAGGTGGCCAACTAGTCCTTTTTTCAATCCAAGATTTCGTTTCTTGAGTCGTTTTGTTCCTTTTTGGGCTATGATTATTTAATTTTGAGTATTCCGAATCGTTCTTTCCCGCCAATAAGTGCATAGAGCAGCATTCTATTTTGTGAGGTGTCGAGCTTGAACATTTTGGGTACAACAATAGATTTTAGTTCCTTTCGCGAGAACAGCATGTTCCTGACTTCGTTACCTGATGCGATATCTACAGTCGAAATTGCAGCAACATTTTTTCTTCTAGACAAATTAAAAGGGTAGCATTGCTCATTCGTCCGAATGAACTTGCCATCCTCGTTATAGTTTTTTAAGTTGTCATTGAATATGAAATAAAGCTTGAATCCATCTGTGAACGAGCTGTAGGAGGAGAAGGGACCTCCATCATTGGTAGAAATCTGTGATTTATTTATTTTTTTCTGCCAGTCAAATGTTTTGTTGTTCCCAATTTTAAAAGCAATAATGTCATCATAATAATAGTAGTAAATGGTGGAGGTAAGTCCTGTTCTGCTGTCATAGCTGCTTCTCTCAAAGATATAATATTGCTCTATTGAGCCTAAAAGTGAACCATCGTTGAGGGTAAATATGTCTCTTATTTTATAGTTATAGAGTTCTTGCCCTCGGTTTCGCTTTCTTCTAGAACGTAGAGTACTTTTTTCATTAAAGTCCATATTTATGAATTCTTTTCTGAAAGGAATAAACCCCTTAAAAATCATTGAGTCTAACTCCGTATCAATACGAATTACAAAGATCCCTTCAACCAAGTGCTTTCTGCGATTTTGTTTTATTTCTGAACTACCATATATACCTGATAATGAAAATATACCTTCGTCATTGGAGGACATTTTTATATCATCAATGCGCTTGTCTTCAATATTAAGTGAGAACTCAGTGAGGGCATCGTTCTTTATTTTGTATACATGGAGCGCCTTGAAATTATCGTAATCTCTACTGAAAATCCTGTCGTTGGGCCTCTTGTGTTCTGTTAAACTCAAAAAGTAATCACCCGTATTCGAGATATGATGTTCATTGATAGTGGTCAGATTCCCATTAAGCGGAATGTTATATGCACCCTGTTGAAGTGGATTTAAATATTGATCGAGAATCACATAACCATAGGCATCACTGATGGTCTTTCTTCCTGGGATCTCCCAAACGACACCGATGTATTCTTTATTTTTTGAAGAAATTACACCGAAATTTGGTTTGGCATTTATCTTGTCATTATTATATTTCGCTATAACAATAGACGAACCATCTGGTATCAATTCTTTTGAGTAAGGCTGCACATATAAGACTAACTCACCGTTAACCTTATCAGATAAGAATACATATATCCTGTCTCCAATGTAATATGCGGTTTCGAAATTTGCAATACCTGACTGGGCAACTTGTTTTATTCTTCCTTGGTTTGCCTGTTGAAGGTTTTGATGGTCTACGATTCTATATGTTCCAAATGCACGTCCACCGGACCAACGTAGAGAGTAAAAATCATTATTATTTTGTGGTAATATTTCGAGAAGTGATCCCGGAGATCTTTCTAGTGTGCCCCATTCTAAATTAAAGTTATTACTGTATTCTTCTTGAGATAATATACTGAATGACAGTATATTATAAATTATAAATGAAATAATAACTTTATGACACATATTTACTTACCTACCAATTGTATACCAAGATAAGTTGAAGGCCCAATCTTCTTTAGTTCCTCCTTAAGTGTTGCACTGATCTCAAGTGTATCTATAAAAGCATGAACTGAAGCTTTTGTTACTTTATCATGTGTTCTTGTCAGACCTTTAAGCGCCTCGTATGGTTTTTCAAAACCCTCGCGTCTGAGTACGGTCTGAATTGCCTCTGCTATAACGGCCCAATTATTTTCAAGTTCCATTGCTATTGCATCTTCATTTAATACGAGTTTATCCAGACCTTTCAGACTCGATTGAAATGCAATCACAGAATGCGCGAGTGGTACACCAATCGTTCTTAAAACCGTAGAGTCTGTCAAATCTCTCTGCAGGCGTGATATGGGAAGCTTTACTGATAGATGGGCATACAGGGCATTGGCAATACCAAGATTCCCTTCTGAGTTTTCAAAATCAATCGGATTCACCTTGTGCGGCATTGCGGAAGATCCTATTTCTCCCTCCTTTAACTTTTGCTTAAAGTAGTCCATGGATATATAAGTCCATATGTCTCGATCCAAATCAATAAGTATGGTATTTATCCGTTTTAGCGCATCAAACAGACTGGCCGCATGGTCATAATGTTCGATTTGTGTTGTTGTTTGACTGCGGTTGAGTCCCAATGTTTCGTTGACGAAATTATTCGAAAAACGCACCCAGTCAATTTCTGGGTATGCCACAAAATGGGCATTAAAATTTCCTGTTGCTCCACCAAATTTTGCTGAAAACGGGATACCAAGAAGCATTTCTTTTTGAAGCTCAAGTCTTTCTCTAAACACTTTGAGCTCTTTACCTAATCGGGTGGGTGAGGCAGCCTGTCCATGTGTCCTCGCAAGCATTGGAACATCTTTCCATTCTAGCTCTAACTCCTTTAGCTTAGAAATTATATTTTCTAATAGCGGAAGATAAACCGTATTGATGCCCTCCTTCAGAGATAGTGGAACTGCCGTATTGTTTATGTCCTGTGACGTCAATCCAAAATGAATAAACTCTAAATAATTCTCCAGACCGAGTGCAGACATTTTCTCTTTCAAAAAATACTCAACCGCTTTCACATCATGGTTTGTGGTTTTTTCTGTTTGCTTGATCCATAGCGCATCATCCTCAGAAAAATTCCGATATACATCGCGAAGCTCCTCGATTTTATCTTTCGGAAAGTCTTTTAAAGAGGGTAGTGGAATTGCCGCTAAAGCAATAAAATACTCAACTTCAACAAGCACTCTGTAACGGATTAATCCATACTCAGAGTAATACGCTTGAAGCGCTTTTGTTTTTGAATGGTACCTTCCATCGACTGGAGAGATAGCTTTGAGGGATGCGTTTTTCATGAGCTTACAAAAAACAAAGATAAGGCTTCCTAGCGTATTTCGGGAATGTTTCTTGCGCTTAAACAAAACTTAATTGAGGTGGTTTAAACAAGAAAGGATTCGGTAACTTTGAGTCATGATTTTTTCTAAACGCTTTATTCGATTTAATTGGGTGGTGTTGATCCTCATTTATTTGGTCGTGATTGCGGGTAGTTTTGTTAGAATAACAGGCAGTGGAATGGGATGTCCTGATTGGCCTAAATGTTTTGGTCAATGGATTCCACCAACCACCGTTGATGCGCTCCCGTCAGATTACAGAGAAGCCTATCTCGAAAAGCGAAGTAAAAAGGTAGATAAATTCACAAAGATTCTTTCAGCTATTGGTTTAGAAGAAACCTCAGTGTTGTTAAAGAATGACCCTTCCGTTTACAAAGAAGAGCCTTTCAATGCCACTAAAACATGGATAGAGTATGTGAATCGCTTGTTTGGTTTTCTAGCGGGAAATGCCATGCTGCTCGTTTTCTTTTGGTTGGTCTTGGCCTACAGGAAGTCAAAGCTTTTATGGATCAGCGGTATTAATTTGATTCTAATGGGTTTTCAGGCATGGTTTGGCTCCATTGTGGTTGCAACAAATCTCGTCCCGTGGACAATCACTGTACACATGTTTATGGCGCTTTTGATCATCGGAATTCAAATTTATTTCATAGCGGCAGCGACAAATAGACAGAACATCCTTCGACGCTTTGAGCTTCCAAAATGGATGCTTGTGATGCTTTGGTTCATATTCATCATCACGTTTTACCAGATGTTTTTAGGTACACAGGTAAGGGAATCGATAGATGTACTCATTAAAGAAGGAGTAGGTCAAGCCGAATGGACCGAAGGAGTTGGGCTACCTTTTTATATCCATAGAAGCTTTTCTTGGCTTGTGTTAATTTTACTCTGTGTGGTTTTTTGGCTCAACGAAAAAGGGAAACAGTTTGGGGCAATACGTCTCTCTTTCTTTGTTCTAGCCATGGAGCTGTTTTCGGGTGTGCTTCTTGCACACATTGATATGCCCGGATTGGTCCGAACGGCACACCTCCTTTTCGCCTCCATCATGTTTGGGGCGTTGTGCTGGTTCTTACTACAAGCTAGATCGTATAAGACTTCTTAATATTCTTTTTTTAAAATAATTTCAGGTCAGCATAAGCTTCGTAGGAACTGAATATTTTATTATTTTTGCACCCTCTATGATGGATTTCCATCGGGTCCTATAGCTCAGTTGGTTAGAGCACCTGACTCATAATCAGGGGGTCCATGGTTCGAGCCCATGTGGGACCACATCTAAAACCCAGTAATACAAAGTGTTGCTGGGTTTTTTTGTGCGACTATGCGTAATGTTTTTTATTTTTAAGGAAGCAATCCTTTGTATTTTGCCTGAAGAAATCACGTCCATAATTGATTATTTGCTTTTGCTGTTGGCGATATCACTCGTGATTACAGTTTTTATAAGGCGGATAAGAATTTTTGTTACGGCTTACAGATTGATCACGAAGTTTTTAAGCGCGATACGCGCTGTAAATAAGCAGCATGCGAAAGACATAAAGGATCCCAAATTGCGTGAAAGGTTTTATATATCAAAAGAAAACGACATTAAACAAAAAGCTTGGCTAAAAAAAATTGATGATTTTGTGAAGGCTCAAGAAGCAAAAAAATCAAAAACCGACCAAGAGAAAATAAATTAAGGATAGCATCAGATTCTATTCGCTATTTTGCGTATTTAGTGATAGGGCTAGTTTTTTGAAAATTGCTTGGTTGTTCTTTATTTGGGTGATTCTATCTTGTATGTTTGATACATGTTTTTGGGTATTTGTATTTGGACCCGTCCATATTTCATCCCTATTTCTCAGTATTTCAGCCTTGTTCAAAAGCTCATCTAATGCTTGTGTGATTTCACCTTGTATAATTTCTGTTTCCGAAAGCAATTGATCCATCTGATTCAGAATATCAATTCTTTGTCTATAGGTGCTATCATTGATCTTATCTTTAGCGCCTTCTAATTCTCTTTTAGAGCGTTTCATATTTCGGTTTGTGCGCTCTATAGAATTGCTAAGTTCGCTTAGGTTATTTTCAATATTCGTTTTTAATTCATTTTTATTCAAAATCTTGAAATCACTTGTAGAAATTGCGTTTGCGAATGCATTAGAAGCTGAAACATACCTAGGCTTTAACTGATCAATTTCAGCCTTGATACCTTTCATTTTTTTCTTTATTTCCTTGAATTCTTGCCATATATCCTCATCAGATTTTATTTTTTTCTTCCCTTTAGCAAGGTTCTCAAATGTCATCTTTAATGCTTTTATTTCATTTGTTTTGAGACGCAAATCTTCATATGTCTTATTCATTTTAACCTTATGTCTTGTAATAGACTTAAATGGTTCTAATTCCTTGTTCAAAATGAATCCTTCGAGCCATTGATAGTTATCTAATTTATTGCTGTAGTCCTCGTTTGTTTTGGCTTGGTTGTCACTTGCAATAGCTAAACTGGAGTCGATGGTTTTTCGCACATCTGCAGTTTCGTAATATACTACGCATGAAGACAGCCATAAAATCGGAATTATAACGGGCAGGAAGATCTTTTTCATCAAATTAAAGTACGAAAAAAGAAATTAGATATACAGTGATGTTTCTTTTTGTGTCATCACGGTACCTAAAAGTCATATTTTAGTTCAATAAAAAAGGGGCCGGAGCCCCCTTTCAGAATAATTGTTCATCGGAGATTATTTACCTCCCATCATTTGTGCAACCACCTCTTCTGGTAGGATTTGCATCATTGTTGCACCGAAATCTGCATAATGTGTAAGGGTTGTCATCAAACCTTCATCGTTGAAATCTGCACTTCCGTATACTTTACAGTCTAGATTCTTTTCTCCAGATGCGAAATTCCAAGTGCCATAGTATCTAACCGAACCGTCCATAGCTAGTGTTGTGGTATCCACGCCAGGAAGGAACATGGCTTGTTTTAATGTAGGCTTCATTATACCCATCATCGTTTCATTATTGGCTTTCCACTCCTCTTTAGTACGGTCTGGTTCACCAAGACCTGTTCCTCTTTCCATGAAGTCATCAGCCATCAAACTTAAAGCACCTTCAATGTCTTGCTCCTCCCATGCTTTGCAAAGCTTTTCGAAGCTTGCCACATTGGCCTCATATGTTGCTTTTATGTCTGTGTTTTCGGTCGCTGTCTCAGCATTGCCCGAGGCCTCTTCATTTCCTGTTGCTGATTTGTTGTTGCACGAAATAACGAGTCCACCTATTAGAAGTGTAAAAAAAATCTTTTTCATTTGTTTTGGTTTTAATTTGAAAATTTTTGTTTTGTTGTCAAAAGGACAACTTCAATTGCAGTACAAAGATACAACTCGAATAGATTTATGAAGGGTGATTTACCAAAAAGTTAGTACCTAAATTGTGGTATATGAATGCTGGATTTGTTTTTTTACTTCAAAATGGATTGGTAGCCCATACGTTGAGCTCATTGATGAATCCTCTATTATCCATCTCTAATGCAGAAGTTATGGCGTGGGCGATTTCTTTTGAGCTTAGCTTGTTGTCTACTTCCTCTCTTTCGATTCTATCCCGGCTACCGAATGCTGTTGTTACCTCGCTGGGATTGATTTGACATACCCTAATATTGTAGGGACGTAATTCTGCTTGCCAGCACTGTGTTAGACAACGAACTGCGAATTTAGATGAGGCATAAATACTGCCTGTTTTGTAACCTTTTAAGCTTGCGGTAGAGCCAATATTCATAATCGTTCCACCATTCTGAGATTTCATTACAGGCACAATCTCTTTTGTAAATAACGCGAGACCAAATACATTGACATTAAAAACTTTCATGAAGGCATCAATGCTCAATTCTTCGATGGACTTTCGTTCTCCAAGCCCCGCATTATTGATCAAAACATCAACTCTACCATCCAAAATTTCTAAACACTGCTTTGCATTTTCTTCTATTTTCGAGGTGTCTCCAATGTCAAATGCTATTGTGTGACAGTCAATATTGTTAAATGCATCATGAAGGCGTTCTAGAGATCTTCCAGTGACGAGCACTTTGGCACCTTTTTCGATTAGGCTGTTAGCGGTCGCCTTACCGATGCCCAGACTCCCTCCGGTAACCACTACATGCTTTCCTTTTAGGTTCATTACTTTTTATTTGGCAGGATTCGAAATAAAGTGAACAGGATAAAAGCTGTTCACCAAAAATAATCTGCTTAGGATACTGTTTCGAGTTGATCTGCAAAGCGCCTCATATACCTGCTTACATGAGTTGGATTATTTCTTTCCATATATCTACTTTCTAACGGGAAGGTATCCGTAATCTTCGGGTCTGATAGGTTTTCTAGGTGCAGGACATCTTGATGAGACAAACCATACTCCTCTAGCTCTTGAAAAAGATCATCGATAAATTTGTGGGTTCCCTTACAGTACGCATCTGCGTATTCTGTCCACTCATCCAGGTGTCCATTGACCATTTCAACAACTTCTGACTGTGATTTATCCATTAAATTTTGGACCAAACAACCTGCATTGCAGCGTGCCATGTGCCCCCACTCGTACTCGCAACCATTGTCTAAATCGTTTGCTGTTTTTCTAAGCGCTTTAATTAATCTATTATTTTTCATGGTTTGGTCATATTTGTGGTATACTGTTAATACAAAAATATAAATGAAAAGTTTACCTCAAATACCTTTATCATGGTATTCTCTTTTTTTTAGATTCAAGGCCTGAGGTCAATCATACTTTTTTGGATTATATGTAACACATAGCCTAGGTCTGCTATTAAAATATAAACACGCAATAAGTTGATATATTCAAAGATTTTCAAGATTTTTAGGTTCTAAATTATCTCAACATGAAATACACTTGTCTTAGTCTTATGCTCTTTCTTTGGAGCTTCTTTTCTTTTTCACAAAATTTTAATCCCGATTACCAAGATGGTAAAATAGTCTTTCAGGTGCCAATAGGCGCCCATATGTTTAAAGCTTTTCACGGCACTGTCCAACCCTCGGACAATCCTTTTTTAGAAAGCGCCTTCCAAGAATTTGGTATATACGAGGTTGTACAATTACACCCAAATATTAAAGATGAAAATTTAGTGCGTACATACGAAATACGGTTCACGGAAATCGAGAAAACTGAACTACTCATCGAACGTGTCAAGTCCGAAGTTGATGTGGTTTACGCCGAAAAGAAGGAGTTACACAAAACTTGCTTAATGCCAAATGACACTTACTTCACCAACTCATTCAATAATGGTATGTGGTGTTTATTCCAAGTAAACGCCCCTCAGGCGTGGGATATTTCGACAGGAGACGCAAACATTGTTGTCGCTGTCACAGATAATGCGATTCAAATTAATCATCCCGATCTTGTGAACAAAATGGTTCCAGGTAGAGATGTCGTGGATAACGACAATGACCCTTCTCCTTGCGGGGGAAATGATGGTTTCCATGGTTCTCACGTCTCTGGAACAGTTGGCGCTGAGACGAACAATAACTTAGGTGTAGCTTCAATTGGATTTAACGTGAGTGTCATGCCGATTAAAATAGGGAATTGTTCCACAGGGGCCTTGACAGGCGGCTATGACGGAATTATATGGGCTGCGGACAATGGGGCAGATGCCATCAATATGTCTTGGGGAGGAGGAGGAGTTTCCACCTATGGACAGAATGTATGCAATTATGCTTGGAACGCCGGAGTTATACTTATCGCTGCTGCTGGTAACGACAATTCAAGCCAACAATTTTATCCAGCAGCCTACAATAATGTGGTAAGTGTTGCTGCAACGACAAGCGGTGATGCTAAGTCAAGCTTTTCTCAATATGGAACATGGATCGATGTTGCAGCGCCAGGATCACAAATTTTAAGCACAAATGAAGGAACCTCCTATCAATTTTCACAGGGGACCTCAATGGCCTCGCCGATGGTCGCTGGGTTGGTTGGTTTGATGATTTCTCATGCGCCATCAGCAACACCTCAAGATATCGTTGATTGTTTGCTTTCATCTGCGGATAACATTGAATCTGCAAATCCAAACTATCAAGGTCAATTAGGTTCTGGAAGAATAAATGCCGAAGAGGCATTGATTTGCTTAAACGCATTTACTTTTAGCTTAGATGCAGGAATTACTTCGATTTCGAGTCCTCAAGGCCAGCTATGTACTTCAACTGTTTCGCCTGAATTTGAGCTGCGAAACTATGGTAGCCAGAATCTCACATCTGCGACTATTTCTTATCAATATGATGGGGGAGGAGCTCAAACGTTCAATTGGACGGGTAATTTGCCACAAGGAGGTGTAGAAATGATTTCTCTACCAAATCAAAACTTAAGTGCAGGTGCACATGAGCTAACAATCTCTTGTTCTGCACCAAATGGAAATACAGACCAAAATAACTCTAATAATAGTCAAATTTCGAGTTTTACGGTTGTACCCTCTGGTGAAGCCGTGACTGTCGAGATTGTTACTGACTGCTATGGTTCGGAAATTGAATGGAACATTACAGAAGATGGTGGAACGGCAGTTCTTGCCTCAGGCGGACCATATCCTGACATAACTGGTGGAGAAATCTATCAGAGCGAGGTTTGCCTTGCAACAGGATTGTGTTATGTCTTCACAATTACAGATACCTATGGCGATGGTCTATATGGAAGTCAATGGACTTGCACAGTTGATGGTTCATACAGCATTACGGAATCCAATGGAAATGTCTTGGCTACAATACAAGCAGAAAACTCCGATTTTGGTTATGAGGAGGTAAATCCCTTCTGTGTTTCTTCAAACGTAGCTTATGACGTTGGTATTAATGAAATCAGCTACCCTTATGGTACAATTTGTAATCCAGAGGTTGAGGCACAGATTGAAATATTTAATTACGGTTCAGAGGCCTTTTCTTCTGTGGATATCGTTTATGATTTTGGGACAGGCAATCAAAATTATACCTATAATGGCACCCTTGCACCCGGTGCATCGGCAATGTTCACACTTCCTGCGGTTTCTTTGCCAGGTGGAGCGAGCACCTTAAATGTTACTCTGCAGAATCCGGATGGGAACGCAGATGGAAATACTGCCAATAATTCGATGAGTTCAGAACTTTATGTTTATGATACGTATCAGGGGCTTCCTTTCACAGAAGACTTTGAAAGCAACAGTTTTGCAGCTAACAATTGGTATATGACAAATAGTGACAACGATATTACTTGGGAAATTGTACCTGTCGTAGGAACAAGTCCAGGAAATAAGGCTGCGAAGATTGATTTTTTCAATTATTCGAATGGTGGTCAACGAGATGGTTTCCAGACCGCACCATTTGATTTTGGGCTTTTCACGAATATTCAAATGTCCTTTGAACATGCCTTCAGGCGATACAACCAACAATCAAGGGATTCTTTAGCAATTCTTATTTCAACGGACTGCGGTGCAAGTTTTACGCACATCGCAAGCTATGCTGAAGATGGAACAGGCTCATTTGCTACTGCCTATACCTCAACAGTCGAATTTGTCCCGACTGCGGACGATTGGTGCACGGGGGACGTTGGGTCTGATTGTAAAACAATTGACCTCAATGCATATTCGGGAATGAGCGGTGTGGTCATCCGATTTGAGTCAGTAAACAATGGTATTGCCGGGAACAATTTATTTATCGATAATATCAACATTACAGGAGACCAATCGTCAAGTCCTCCAACGGCAAGTTTCAATGCGCAGAGCAACGTTTGCTTGGGAGAATTCATTCAATTTGCGAACAACTCTCTTGGTGGTTCTAGCTATGCTTGGAATTTTGGAGATGGTTCAACAAGTACTGTTATGAATCCAACGCATGAATATTCGACTGCAGGAACATACAACGTTCAACTTACCGTCACCAATGTTTTTGGTTCTGACTCTTTTTCTCAAACAATCGTGGTAAGCGCGAATCCAACTGTAGAGATGAGTTCTCCATTTGCGACGGTCTGTAATACAGATGGAGGATTTAGTTTGAGTGGAAGTCCTTCTGGAGGGGCTTTCGCAGGTCCTGGAATTAATGGTAACGTCTTCAATCCTTCAACGGCAGGCGTTGGAAACCATGTCATAACCTATACCTACACAGACAACAACGGATGTTCTGGCAGTGATTTCTTGACCATTCTAGTGGACAATTGTGTTGGCTTATTACCGAGTGAATTACAGAATGTCATGCTTTATCCAAATCCAAATAAAGGGAGTTTCTTCCTATCTGGCTTACCTGAAAGCGGCAATATATCTGTTTATTCGGTAGAGGGAAGGCTGATCTCTTTCTTTGAGATCAAAGAGGAATCTCAGTCTTTCGATCTTTCGTCACCGAGTCCAGGGGTGTATCGTATTTATATTCGAACAGAATTTGGAGAGCGGGTACTAAAAATGGTAATATCCTAAAGACGTTCTAATTATTTTGAATGAAAAAGAGGCTTCGGCCTCTTTTTTATGTTTAACGTAAAATTTAAGGTTTAAAGATTTTCTTGCGGTAAACAAGACCGTTTGAGTCTGTAAGCATTGCGATGTATATGCCAGATGGTTTTGCACAATAATAATTTTTACACTCCGTTAGGTTTTCTTTTTGAAGGTCAAGGTGCATGACTTTTTGACCACGTAAGTTGTACAAATCGAGTTTGTTAAGCTCATTTTGTCGAGAACAGATTTGTAGCTCATCAACACTCATTTTGATATGAATTTCATTGTCGTTTTCAGGAATGCCAGCATTGTTGATATATGGTATGGATATGGTCACTTGTTCAGTACAATCATACGCATCTATTACCAAAAGTTCATAGGAGCCTGCATTGAGTCCATCAACAAATGATTCAACGGTATCTCCGTCAAGAATATAGGTAAATGGAGGAGTTCCTCCAAAAATAAAAATAGAGATACTTCCTTGCGCATCCTCTGTTTGTGCAGAAGTTATAAATTGAATATTGAATAATTCCGTGCTTCCGATGGAAAACTCAGAGGTGTAGGAACATAAGTTATTGGTAATGAAAGTATAGGAATGGTCAGACGCCTCAGATAAACTATCTGCATTCATTCCCGTATCTCCATTTGACCAGAAAATAGAATCAATAAATGATGGGTCTGCAAATGAAAGTGTTGCGGATCCTGAGTATTGATTGCTACAGTTAATCTCTTCCGTAATTAGCTGAAATAATGGCGGAGTTTCCAATTGAACAATAAGGTCATTTGATCTATATATGGTATCACCAGCTGTATTAAATGCTTCAAAATAATACGTGCCTGGGCTTGTAATTATGAGACTAGAATCTTGTGATCCCGTGCTCCATAGGTAGTTCTCAAAATTACTAAGTTCGATGACGATACTATCACCATCACAAAGTAAGATTGAATCAACTTCTTGTATAAGGTCGAAATGTATTGTAGTGTACAATTCTTCATAAATGTTTATGGATTGATTTACAGGAATTTGGTACCGCTTTGCAATAAGGCCACTTGGGAAATAAACATGAATAGAATCTACAATTTCGTTGTTTCCTACACCAAATATTTTATGTTGAGAATTTTGTGCAAAAAGCTGCTCACCGCAAAAGACAGTTTGTAATTGTTGTATGCCATTTGTAAATAGCCTGATTTCGGAACCTATAGCCATACGATTTGACTCTATACCAACTGGAGTGATTTTGATAAAATTGTTATCGTTGCCTTGGTTCAACAAGATGTCAGGTGCGGTATCCATATTTAGTACGGCAATATCATAGAATCCATCATTGTTTATGTCTCCTTTAACAGGACAAAATGAAACAGCAGGGGGATTTCCAATAATCGAGTCGTTTATTTTGGTAAAGCCAGTACCACTATTGTTTTGATAGAGAATAGAATTGGTGTACCCTCCTTGGTTACTCGAGGAATTACCTGTAGCTATGTATAAATCCTCATACATATCGTTGTTGTAGTCCACCCATACGGCGCCCCAACCAAAGTCATTCACCGTCATATTGTATTCGGGTGCCTTGTCAATAAAAGAATTGCCATTTTCGTTTTCAAATAGCTTGTAATGAAATGGACCGTCACCAGTGAGAATAGAATCTACACCGAAGTCGGTTAAAAAAATATCCTGAAACCCATCATTGTTGTAATCCGAAATTGACGAGGTCATTGGATTTTGGCCTTGATTTGAAATTCCTAATGGTACAGCCACGTCGTTGAAAATTCCATTTCCTGAGTTTTCATACAGTGCATCTGTGCCGATATCACGGTCATTGATTACATGAAGGTCTATCAATTGATCATTATTGTAATCAAACCATACGCCCATAAAGCTCGGCTGGGTGTCATTGGATATTCCGAGTTCAATAGATTTTTCAATAAAGGTTCCGTTTCCTTGATTTTCAAAAAACATATTTGTTGCTCCACTGCTCGGATCTGAATAATCAGTGAGATATATATCTAAGTCATGATCATAATCATAATCAACAAAGCTAAAACCGTAAGGGTTACTTACAGAAGGATAAACTCCTGAGGATACGCTCACATCTAAAAATTCAAAACCGCCCTGATTCTGGTATATTCTGAGACCATCGCTGTCATAGGAGATACACAAGTCTAGGTCACCGTCATTGTCATAATCAACCCAGGTCAATTGCCTAATTTCTCCGTCACCGTAAAGATAAGAACCGATTTTATGAAATTGTCCATTTACATTCTTGTAGAATATGATTGAATCATTGTTCATCGGGTAGGTTAGGTCATCCCATCCATCTTCGTCAAAGTCATAAAAACTCATGCCGTTTGCATTGGACATTGAAAAATCCTGAAATTCAAGAATATTTTGTTGCACCGTTACATTCACAAGTAATTGTCCATGCACAATCCCGGTGAGCAGTATACCAAATGTTAAAATCACTTTAATTATCATAACACGATGAGTCTTAAAGATTGTTGATTTATTTGCATGAAATATACTCCTGTCGGAACATTTATCGGCTCAGAGGTCCAGAGGTCCCCAAGTTTTTCGATACTAATTGATTTGACATACTTCCCTTCAGATGAAAGCAAGTCACAGTTTTTTGTTATTGATTGTTCTGAAATATTTTTAAAATATATCCTTGTTCCCTGGGTAATCAGATTTGGGTACAATTGAATTCGTTCCGATGTCAGCTGTTCGATATTCAATAAACCTTGGATTGTAATTAAGTCATCTAAAGTTAGCGGAACCATTAAGTTTCCTGCCAAATCGGTTGAATTCGTTACGCTCACATCATACACCTCCGCCTCATCTGCTGCAGACAAAAGCTCATAAGATGCATTTAAAGAATCGTTCTCTATCCATGTGAAATCAGTTTGCTGCAAGACTGTGGGGGGTGTCAAAAATGGATAGAAATCAAATTGTATAGCCTCATTTTGAGTCATTTCCTCATCAAATAAAACATGAAAAAGAAGCTCGTTTTCGTTTAAACTTAACTCGTTTGTATTAATCTCAAGATCAATGATGGAAGGATTTTTTGTATCGAGGGATGTAAATGCTGTTTCCAAATATGCTTGCTGGGTATTATTTGCAAAATCTTTGGCGTATGAAATTGTAAGATCGATATCCTCAACTTCTATATTTTCATCGTTTATTTGGAAAATCGCGCGATAGTTGTAGGGGTCAATAAAAAAGCTTTGATCGATATTGTATTGGATTGAATTATTGAGGTCAATCTCATTTTCATGCAGCACAAGTGGCTTGATTGACATATTCATAGGTTCATTAAAAACGACGTCAATAAAATAGTTTGAGCTTCCAAGTAAACTATCAGAAATAATTGTGGATAAGGTGTTTATCGAAAGGACCTCTGGACCTTTCATATCTGAGCTCATGACGGACAAATAGATACTATCGGATACAAGGTTCCCGTTGTGGTCTTTTGCATTTAAACAAACCAAATCTAGATTAAGCATATCATTGTCATTCGGTAATACCCATATTTCCGCAATCAATGAATTTGAGTTAAGCCAATGCGTTTCAAAAGAATTCATGGCGAGGCTAGGGTAAACATTATTTTCATTCCTAAATTCGATTTCAGGAATAAGTGAGGTGTCCATTGACTCATTAAAATCTATCGTTGTTATGAATTGAGGAGATTCGTTAGGGCTGTTTGTATTAATTAATGTATCGGAGATAAGTAAAGATTCAATAAATGGGTTTTTTGTATCTATACTGAGTTTATCTGGATGGAATGGATTGGTAAGTGGATTTCCATGAATATCTTTTATTTCCTCAATGGTTATATCAACTGATTCAACGTTTTCATTAAAGTCGTCTGCACTCAGAATTGCATTGAAAGAAGATGGGCTGAACCAACTTGAAATGCTGTTGTTCATTGTAATGCTTTCATTGCTGTATCCCGAACCTGAAAAGGAAACCATCGGCTGAGTTGCGATGTTGCAATCTTCCGTAAAGACAAATGTAGCAGAGAGTCCGGAGCTTGTGATGTCGTCATTGATCATCTCGTGGTCAATTTCAATGGTAAGTACTTTTGGTAGCTTAGTATCTACAATGATGAAGTCTTCCAAAACAATATCGTCAAGCATCGATCCATTTGCTGAATAAACGCCGTAGATCCGAATTAAGGAAGAAAGTTGCTCCAAGACGACCTGTTGAGCCGTGAATTTAACTTGCAGCTGCAATGCATTTTCCCAAGCTACAGTGACGTCATCAAAGAATTGATTTAAATTGTTTGGGCTGAAATTCATCGATGGAAGTAATGTTGTATCCATTGGAAGGTTAAAATTACATACCAGAACTGAGGTATCTCCTATTTCAAATGAATTGACAACTGTATCGCTAATATATGCTGAGATTAATGCTGGTTTATCGATAGCAAAAATTGAGTCAGCTTTTTCAAAACAAGTTTCACCAATCGTCGAACCAATATATCGACCAGGAATGTCATCAATAGGTGGATGAATACCTCCCCAAATTCTGCTCAGGCTGCACTGGTCAGCAGCATCCTGATAACTTGCCCACTGCAATGTAATCGTCGAGCTCGGGCCATTTTCAAATTGTAAGAAGGCATTTTGTTCTGCCACAAACTCACCAAGCCCCCCAGGAAAGTATGGGGAGCCGGTAATATATTCTAGTATACCTGCTGCTGCCCTAGAAAATGTTGAATGACCTGATACAAAACCAGCAAAGGGAGGAGTAACAAAGGTAGGACGTTGATAAGGCCACCAGTTTTCTCCTAAAATCCATCCCACACCAGCAACATCAGTTTCCGTATCGTTGATATAGTCGTGTCCTCTCCATGTGTATAGCTTTATTTTACCGACGTGCTCGAAGTCTTGCCCTGCTAGGGCATCAGATGAATCTACTAATTCAATAAAGTTCTCGAGTAATGGTATTCCATTAGGATGGTAGTTGGGCAAAAGCATGTCTGAACTTTGACCATTTCCTGCCATATATCGGATTGAGGACACGGGGCGTATGTAATCATAATAGCCTTTTAAGCTCCAAGCGGCAATGGCGGCATCATGCATTGTTCCCCCAAGTGTTAGGTGTGCTTTTAAATCGTACTCCAAAACGCTAAGCTCGGGCCCTTGACCTTGCCATTTCCTTTCAAACAGTGGCTGATCTGTCACATAATGATAGATTTCAAACCAATGTCCTGGAGGGGTTTCTGAATCAATACCATCCGCCCAAAATTCGGCCAATACTCGCGTGTAGTCTCCACGTGCTACCATTTGAGTTTCGTATGGTAAACCGGTGACAGGATTCAGGTTATATCCTGTTGACGGATCTCCACCCTCCTCTAAATTGTAAAAAGCACTGTACTCAGAGATTGAGCTATTCGAAGGGTACCATTGGTTATTACCCATAGATGCTGGAGAAATATCCCAAAGAACCCCATCAGCTGTATCAAGGTGCGATTGCCAGACACTTACCAAGGAATGGTTCCACTTATAGAATGAGTCCCAATCTGACGCAATTGTAGTATCGAGATAGGCAGGTTGAACGGTATCGAAATAAACCCTGTATTCGTCCCCATCTCTAAAATGCTGTTCTGACATGGATGGCAGCAATGCAAATGGCTTAACATTTCCCCATTCAGGAGAAAGAAAAGGCAAGGTATTGTCTACAAGATTACCTGATTGATCAATCGTAGAATCAAGTGTAAGTGTTTGCCATCGATTTGGATCAATAATGTCTGGATTTCCCGCTTCACCCATGATCAATGGGGGATTAATTGAATTGTAAAAGGTGTTTTCAAAATCTAGAAACTCATTGGAACCATCACTATTTCCAAAGTTGAGCATTTGATGTGCTATAAAGTTCCCCAGTTCTGCGGCGCCTCCATTTTCGTAGTCGATATTTGAATTATTGATACTATATCCATGATCCATCATATAATTGAACATCAACAAATACGTTGTATTGAAGTCAGGAGAATCCCCGTACCGTTCATTTATGAAATAAAAGGATGCATAGGAAATTGTTTCGTCAATGGCCTCATTGATTTCCAAAGGAATATTTATTCCGTCAAAACTGCTGACGTATCCATTCAGTGTGTCACCAATGAGATAGGTGTCTTTAGATGGGTTGTAAACGGCCCAGCAATCGTATGCGATAATTGAGTGATGGTATAAATTTCTGGCATGGACAGTTGGGCGGGCAAAGTCGTTTCTGATGGCTTCAAGTAAAATTTCATTCCATTCTCTCGCTACCGATACTTGAGCATAGGTGTTATTTGCGGCAGCTATTAGATATAGACAAAATGCCGCTAATTTGATACTTGAGAAAATGAGTTTCATAGTTTAGCGTTAACAATATAGTATTTTTTTTTCGCCGATACAATTATTCTGTTCTTTTAAAACAGTTCCATGATTTAATACAAGGCGTAAAATACAAAATGCTTTCAAATGAATTGTGATGTAAGCTGATTCAATATATAATTTTCTACAATCATTAATGACGATTTTTCGAGTGGTCAAATTAAAATTAGTAAAGCAAATTGCATTCTAATTGCTTACATTTATAAAAAATAAAAATGCAGCATTTTTTGGCTATTTTATGGAATTACGGTTTAAGTTTTAAGGAAATAGGAGTTGCCTCTATGGTGCTTTTTGCTGTGATCGATATTGTCGGAAGTATACCTTTAATTATCGCTTTAAGAGAAAAAACTGGGCAGATTTACCCCTTACGAACAGCATCGGTGTCCTTACTTATTTTGGTTGGCTTCTTGTTTGTTGGGGAGAGCATACTCGGTGTAATTGGTGTTGGAATCAATGAATTTGCTGTCGCGGGTTCATTTGTTCTATTTTTTATGGCCCTCGAAATGATTTTAGGTATAGAAATTTTCAGGGATAATGGAGAGGGTACAACTAAAGTTGCTTCTGTCGTTCCCTTAGCATTTCCTATGATCGCAGGTGCAGGAACGATGACCTCATTGATCTCGCTGCGTGCTGAATTTGAATTGGTGAATATTTTGATAGCGATTTTGCTTAATATCGTCGTCGTTTGGATTGTACTTAAACTTACAACAACTTTTGAGAAAATTATAGGAGAGACGGGGATTGCAATACTAAAAAAAGTATTTGGTATCATTTTATTGGCAATTGCCATTAAGTTATTTAGTAGCAATATTAGAGCGTTGTTTTAATGATTATTTGATCCATGAAAGAACAGTTTCTATTGGACCCAAACATAACTTACCTGAATTTCGGCTCTTTTGGAGCCTGTCCAAAACCTGTTTTTGAGGCTTATCAGCAATTACAGCTGCAGCTTGAGCAAAGTCCTGTCCAATTTATAGTTGAATCAGGTATGGAGCTTTTAAAAGCATCGCGGCATTCCCTATCCTTATATTTGGGCTGCGCACCAGATGACCTAGTTCTGATGACAAACCCATCCTATGCCATAAATACGATCGCCAAGTCAATCCCCTTAAATGTTGGAGATGAGGTGCTCACAACAAGTTTAGAATACGGTGCGATGGATCGAACCTGGGATTATTATTGTAAAAAATCAGGAGCGAAATATCGGCAATCTAAAATCAATTTCCCTATCGAATCCAAAGCTGCTTTTTTAAAAGATTTCTGGAGTGGTTATAATGAGAATACCAAAGTTGTTTTTATCAGTCATATTACAAGCGCTACAGCACTAATTCTTCCAATTAAGGATATTTGTCTTGAGGCGAAAAGGCTTGGTTTGTTAACAATTATTGACGGTGCTCATGTGCCAGGTCAACTGCCGTTGAATATTGACGAGCTAAATCCCGATGTTTATGTTGGTGCATGCCATAAATGGATGATGGCACCGAAGGGAGCCTCATTCTTATATGTTAAAAAATCTCAACAACATTGGGTGGACCCTCTACTTATTAGTTGGGGCTATCAAAGCGATACTCCATCGCATTCTACCTTTTTGGATTATCATGAAACTGCAGGGACACGCGATTTTTCCGCTTTTCTGGCAGTTCCTTACTGCATTGATTTTATGAACAAGTATGACTGGGTAGAAAAGCGTTCTTTTTGCCAAGCAAAGACGCTTGAATGGGCACAGATATTTCAGAGCTATTTTAGATTTAAATCAATTGCACCGATTGATGAGGCATTTATTGGACAGATGTATAGCATTCCGATAGAAACTGAGGATGTGGCTGGTTTAAAGTCTTTACTTTACGAACGGTTTCATATTGAGGTTCCTGTTTTCACAAGTAATTCTCAGGTGTTTATTCGCTTTTCTTATCAAGTTTTTAATTCAGATCAAGATATGCAAAGACTTTTTGATGCAATGAAAACTTTAAAAGCAGAAGGATATTTTAAGATTGAAAAATTTGAGTAAAAGTTCATTCTAATTATGATTTCCATGAAGCTTATTCCTCCACTGATTTAAGGGCTTTTTTTGGCATATATTTTATCCTTTGAGATGAAAAAAGCATAACTCGTCTTAAAAGTGGAGATGATCGGTTCTAATGATTTTGTTTTGTCTAATTTTCAATCAATATGGTGAAATCTTTTGTCAGAGGATCAATTACACTGTAAAGTTGTTCTATCCAGTTTTTTGGAGAATCACTATTACAAAAGTGAAGCAGATTTAGTGTTCTTTCTTGGAGCTTTTGGTTTGGGAACAAATTCTCTTTTAGTTTAGCTACTTTTTTTAATTGTCCATCGAAGGAGTTTTTTTTCGATTTTTCAATTTTATGTTGAATAGATTTGTGTTGTTTTCTGATTTTATTCAGCTCAGCACCCAACCAGTTCATTAGCTCTGGATTATTTTTAATCGATTCTTGATAAGTCTTTTCGGTAATGTCTAAGGTAGATAAAATCTTTCCTTGATCGATGGGATGCATATCTGACTTTGAGAGTATTTTTTTCTGGAGCGTCTCAGTACTATCAAATAATTCGTCAACCTTCAATCCTAACTGATTAAAATTTTTGCGGGCATTCTTATCTATCCATAGTAGGTTTGATCTCAACTGAATCATTGGATAAGGAACTTTGCATTCCTTAAAAGCTGATTTGAGCTGAGCCCAGTACTTTAATTCTGCCATACCTCCTGTGTAACATAAATTTGGGAGTATTAATTCCTGATATATGGGTCGAAGTGCGACGTTTGGGGAGAAAAAGTTTGGATGCTCATTTAATAGGGAAATGAGCTCAGCTTTTGTAAGGCTTTTGTCTCCTACCGAATAAATTCCTTTTTCATTTTCAATAATTCGATCGCGTTTATTTTTTTCGGTATAAAAAACATTGATTTTTCTTGAATATAACTGTGTTGTTCTTTTTTCTTTAAGTAGCGCTTGATTTGTTTTCTCAATACAACCATTTGAAAAGTTGTCGAGTAACTCTTTTTGAAGAATAGGAATCATCTGTTGTTTCAGTTCCTTTTGATCTGCGTCTAGCACAAGCAGTCCTCGGTCGCCGAAAATATGGTGAACCCATCTTTTAAAGGCATCACCATACGTTTTGCCCTCCAAAGCATTTAAATAATTGTCTAATTCGCTTCCTTTCGGTGCCCTGAAAAGTTCTAGGAGCTGTTTTTTCACCTCAGCCATATTCCGCATGTCGAATCTACCGACAGCACCAATTTGTTCATGGTTCCAACTGATGGTCTTTCCAAATAGATGCAAGCTCTTTATTTCATCGCTATCGTGGTCTTCGGAGGCCATCCAAAAGATGGGAATGAAATTATAACCGGGATAATGTTCTTTGAGAACCTCACTGAGCCGAATTGTATGAATGATCTTGAGAAAGAAATAAAGCGGACCTCCATACAGACACAATTGATGACCCGTTGTGACGGTATAGGTGTTTTTTTCTTTTAATAGTTTAATTTGAGCTAGGGCTTGCTTTTTCCTCGGAACTGCCTTGTAATTTTCCTCAAGTGTGTTGGCCAATATGAGTCTTTGTTCGTGGCTGAAAAACTTTTCTTTTTTTTCTATTTGTTTTTCGAAATTTGCGATATCAAATGGCAGATCAATAAATTTTGAAAGCTCGCCTTGATTATAGATTAGGTCCATTTCTTCCTTTGAAAAAATTGGGAGCTTTGAACGTGGTATGGAGGTTGTTTTGATCATTTGAGCTCGTTAATTAAATTTTATTGACTTTGCCGGCGATATTCTTGCAATTACATAGCTTGGAACCAAAAGACTTGTCATACATGTAATAAAGGTAATGGCATTGATAAAAAGTATGGAAAGAATAGATAGCTCAATGGGCACATGAGAGAGGAAATAAATACTAGAGTCTAAGGTGATCAGCTGAAATTCATACTGCAAATAACATAGTCCAAGCCCAATGATATTTCCAATCAGCATCGCTTTTAAAATAAGAAAGCCTGTCTGGTAAAGAAAAACTTTTCGGATGCTCCAGTCGGAGGCGCCAAGAGATTTTAGTACGCCAATGAAATTACTTCTTACTACGATCATTACCAAGAGTACAGATCCTATATTAACTATTCCAATAATAATCATTAATGATATAATAATCAGAACATTAGTGTCTAAAAAACCGAGCCATGAAAAGATATCTATTTCAGACTTTAAGACAGACATACATTGTAAAAGAGCACCATGTTCATTTGGTTTTAGTTCAGCCAAATCTTTGACTTTTTGCTCAACATATTCTAATGATTTCCAATCTTCAATGTGTATTTCGAAACCTGAAACGAAATGGGTATTCCCTTTTTTACGGTCACCAAAATCACATAGCTCTTGTACTTTTTTTAAAGGAGCAAAAACAATCTGTCGATCAATTTTATCGATTCCCGTTTCGAAAATGCCTACTATTTTGAAACGTTGCATTAATGATCTTTTTTTAACGAAAAATAGAGCGATATCGTCACCAACTTTAAAATTTAGCTCTGAACAGATTTTTTGTGAGAGATATATTTCGTTTTGATTTTGATCAAACGAGGGAACATTTCCTTTTACAAGAATACTTTTGAGGTATGATTTAGGATAGTTTTTTGTAATTCCTTTAATCACAACTCCATTAACCTCCTGCTTTTCCAAGTCAGTTTTGACTCCCGCCACATAGCGTTCTTCTTTGATTTTTTCAGAACGAAGGAGAGCAGGCTTGTACAAGACGGGCGTAGTTTGTTGAACTCCTTGTATCCGCTGAATATCAGAAAGGACGGTTTGTTCCTCATGGAGTGGATCGGCCTCGTAAATATTTTCGTTCCCTGCCTTGAGTAAGAAAATTGGTGCATTGAAGCCAACGATTTTTTGTCTGATTTCACTTTGAAATCCATGGACAATAGCAAGTGTAATGAGGTTTACAATTATCGTTAGCGCGACACTTATTAAAGAAATACGGAGTATAGGTCTAGAAACTTTTATACCTTTCTCTTTACTTTTAAGAATTTTATTCGCTATGAAATATTCAAAAGACACGATCGGATTATTGCTTTTTCAAAAATACGCAAAGCTATTGGGTCTTGTGCTCTTTTTTGTTTTTTTACTTTTCTCATGTCAGTCGCATCCCGAACGATCAGAGCGTTCACTTCAAATCGGGGATTCAAAGGTTTTCAAAGACTCTAGTCTTATTCTTGGTGCAGAGCGTTTGGATGAACTAATAGAAATAATAGGGGATAGGACCATTGCAATTGTTGGTAACCAGACATCCATACTCAGTAATAGCACACATCTTGTAGATACCCTGTTAAGTCGTGATGTTAAGCTAGTCAAAGTTTTTTCGCCCGAGCATGGTTTTCGCGGAACAGTTAGTGCAGGTCAAAAAATAGATAATTCTAAAGACAATAAAACGGGATTGCCTATTGTTTCCTTATATGGCGATCACAAAAAACCTACGAGGCAAGATTTAAAGGGTCTTGACTTAGTAATTTTTGACATCCAAGATGTAGGTGTGCGTTTCTATACCTATATATCGACACTTCATTACGTCATGGAGGCATGTGCAGAGGTTGGTTTACCAGTATTGATTTTAGACCGTCCAAATCCGAATGGAGATTACATTGACGGTCCAGTTCTTGAGATTGCGCACAAAAGCTTCGTGGGCATGCATCCCGTACCAATTGTTCACGGCATGACAATTGGAGAATATGCATTAATGATTAATGGTGAGCGATGGTTAAAGGATAGTCTACAATGTGATTTACAGATTTTAGAGTGCCAGAATTACCATCATTCCATGCGGTATAGTCTACCTGTTCCTCCTTCTCCAAATCTACGCTCAGACATTTCGATAAGGCTGTACCCGAGTCTCTGTTTTTTTGAGGGTACCACGATTAGTGTAGGAAGAGGAACAGCACAACCCTTTGAGCTTTATGGCCATCCTAGAATGGACAAGGGTAATTTTAGCTTCAAACCTAAATCTATGATGGGTGCAATGTATCCGAAACACCTCAACCTTACATGTGGAGGAGTGAATCTGAATAAAGAGCCTCTTGACTCAAGATTTACGCTTCGTTATCTTCTAGATGCCTTGAGTATTATTGGAGATCCTGTCTCAACAATAAATAGAAAGAACTTTTTTGTTCTTTTGTCAGGTACAGAAACGTTATACAATCAAATCGTCAATGGGTTATCTGAGGATGAGATCCGAAAAACTTGGCAAAAAGACTTAGCAGCATACAGAGAGGTTCGTGCTAGGTATTTAAAATATGATTAGCGCAGTGCGTTTTGGCTTTTTTCGACCTTTTCCCTCATCTTTTGCTGATACTGCTCAAGGACTTTTGTGACCTCTATATCAACGCTACCAATGATCCGAGCCGCGAGGATTCCCGCATTTTTTGCTCCGTTTAGTGCGACTGTCGCAACTGGAATTCCATTTGGCATTTGTAAGATACTCAGAATAGAGTCCCATCCATCGATTGAATTCGACGACTTAACGGGAACACCAATTACAGGAAGTGTTGTAAGAGATGCTGTCATTCCTGGTAAATGCGCTGCACCACCGGCACCTGCAATAATCACTTTGAGGCCCCTTTCAGCGGCGCTTTTCGCATAACTTACCATTTTTTCGGGAGTGCGGTGCGCAGAAACAATTTCCACTTCAACTTCAATATCGAACTCTTTCAAAATATCAATTGCAGCTTGCATTACCGGAAGGTCAGATGCACTGCCCATAATTATTCCAACACTAGCTTTTTTCATTTTTCTGGGATTTCTTAGGTTCGTAGTTTATGGTGTGTTCTATGTCTGTCATCATTTGATCCATCGGAAGCTGAATTTCCTCCTCTGTTTCTTTGATAAGCGCGTCTACATTCAGGTCTTTTTTAATATTTCCTGTGGAATTTTTAATCTCACTTTTCAGATCATTAGAGGCATTTTTAATTTGATAAATTGCTTTACCCATCGTTTTTGCGATACCAGGGATACTGTTGGCTCCAAAGAAAATTAGCACAAATACAAGGATCAGTAAAATTTCTGTTCCAGCGATATCGTTAAGAAAGAGAGCGCAGTTCATAATGCTACAAATTTACAACTATTTTGTGGTGTATAGAAATCGAAACTTAGAGTGGTTTAGCCACGAATGTCATAACCACATCGGTAGGTATTGGCATGTGCCTCGACAATCGTATTGATTTCTTTGCTATATCCTCCACCCATTGTGGTGACAATCGGAACCTCAAGCTGTCTGCTAAAGTCAAAGACTATTGCATCTCTTTCCTTGCAACCTTTTAACGAAAGACATAGCCTTCCTAGTTTATCACTTTCTAGTACATCGACTCCAGCTTGATAAAAAATAAATGAAGGTTCGAAGTGTTTCATAATGCGTTCCAAACCCATTTTCAGTTCATTCAAATAAACCATATCTTTTGTCCCGTCGTCTAGTTCGATGTCGATATCTGAGCATTGCTTGTGAAGGGGGTAATTGTTTTTTCCATGCATACTAAAGGTATAAATACGATCGCTCTTCGCGCACAAGGCAGCGGAACCATTACCTTGGTGGACATCAAGATCGATAATAAGTACATTTGAAATTAATTTCTTGTCCAAAAGCCATTGCGCGGCAATCACTTGATCATTGAGTAAACAAAATCCTTCACCCCGGTCTGAAAAGGCATGATGTGTCCCACCCGCAATATTGAAGCAGATATTTTTCGTCATAGCAAGCTCTGCTGCTTTTCTTGTCCCTTCCATTATGGTCCATTCACGTTGAATTAAGGTTTTGTTGTGCACGAAACCTGAAACGCGTTGTTCTTTTTTGGTCATTTCGAGGTTGCGCAAACGTTGAAGGTAGTTTCCGCAATGAACGGCCTCCACATGCCTGTTGTCAATTGAACTGGGTGCAAAAAATTGACTTTGTTCAATTGTCCCCTCATGAATGAGCTGTCTTGGAAGGAGATCATACTTTTCCATAGGAAAACGATGGTTTTCGGGTAGCTCATGAACGTATATGGGGTGAAAGGCAATCATAGAAAAGGAAACATACGAAAATAGTACAATGTTGTATTTAAGATTGAATTATTTTACCTACAATTCTTGCAACGGCTGGACATACCTCGGTATTGTTTATGGTCAAATCAATAATTTGTAAAACATTTTTACGATCCGTATGGGGATACTCTCGGCATGCTAAGGGGCGAAAGTCATATACACTGCAGGTATTGTCCATATTCAAAAATGAACATGGGGCAGTTTTTAAAACATAATCGTTGTCTTCATCAAGTTTTAAATACTGTTCAGTAAATGATCCAACTTTCATGTTTAGATGCTTCGCCAAACGTTTGATATCGACATTCCTAAATATTGGACTTGTTGTTTTGCAGCAGTTTGCACACTTTAAACAATCCATCGTTTCAAATTCATCGTCATGAAGTAAATTGAAGCGCTCGTTGATCTGTTTAGGATGTTTTTTTTTGAGGTGCAAAAGTTTTTTTCGGTATTCTTTGCGCTTCGTTTTTGCCTGACTCAAACTACTGCGATCTTGATGGCTTAAGAGACTGTTCATAACTTTAAAATTCGCAACTAAGTTATGAATTTATAGATTGGGAAATTATATTTATGTTTCACAACTATTGAATACATTTACACTCCAATATCTTAAAATGCTAGTCTATCCGATTTATCGAAAATTATCTAATGACAAATCATTTTACAGAATTCTATCTGAAAACGAATTTGAGGAAATTCAGTGCATAGGTTCAACTCGAATCAAAACCCATTGTAAGGCAGAAAAATACCCCGAAATACTCAGAATAAAAGAAATGGTCTCTTGTAATGTGCCCTTTGAACAGATTTCGGAGGAAGAGTATTATGCTCAGGAGCTTGCGTAACCATACTATTTTAAAAGGTTATACTTAGTAAATATCTTCTTTATGAAACCTATTTCTTTATGTATCATTTTGAGCATGGTTGTTCTATCGTTTAAGATGCCCAATGAAGGATCTATCAAGGTTAAATTTGATACTAATCCATCTGGCCAAGAACATGTAAGGGTTTTGAATCGTGCTTACGAAAAAGAGCTTATTGATTTAATCAATCAATACCGTCATAAACATGGTCTAAATCATCTCAAGGTGCACTCTGATTTAATGCGTGCCAGCCGCTATCATGCTGCGGATATGGCCCATGAGGATTACCATGAGCATGCGACCTTCAATAGGACCCATAATGGTTTAAAACGGGAAATGAATACCTTTCGAAGAATCTCTAATTTCTACAAAGGGTTTCCTAATGCCGAAAATATTGCGGCAGGCTATGGCAGTCCGGCAGATGTTTTTAAGGCATGGATGCAAAGCCCAGGTCATAACAGAAACTTATTGAATGAAAATGCGATCCGCATGGGGGTTGGTTATTATCGAAATTTCAATAGTAAGTTTAAAAGTTATTGGGTTTTTGAGACGGCGGCTAACTAATGGAACGGCCCACTTTTTATTCTATTCTAAACCGTCTACACATTTGACATGAATTTTGTACCTTTGATGGCGTTTTAAATCGTAAATCGAATGGAACAAATCCCCCCTTACAAGCCCAAAAATAAAATAAGAATTGTTACAGCCGCTTCTCTATTTGATGGACACGATGCCGCGATCAATATTATGCGTCGAATCATTCAATCTACAGGTTGTGAGGTAATTCATTTAGGTCATGATCGTTCGGTTGAGGAGGTTGTAGATTGTGCAATACAAGAGGATGCACAAGCAATTGCCATGACCTCATATCAGGGTGGTCACAATGAGTATTTTAAATATATGTATGATCTTCTTTGTGAAAAAGGAGCTCCGCATATTAAAATTTTTGGTGGAGGTGGTGGAACCATATTGCCTGAAGAGATCACAGTTTTACAGGATTACGGCGTAGAAAGAATTTATCATCCGGATGACGGCAGAACCATGGGCTTACAGGGTATGATCAATGATTTAATTGAAAGATGTGATTACGGCCTGGGTGAAAACCTAGTTCATGATATAAAAAAGATAAAAGCCAAAAATGTTCCTGCAATTGCACGGACGATATCAGCAGCTGAAAATTTTCCTAAAATACATGAAGAAGCGTTAAATGAGATTAGAAACGTGGCTTCAAAAAGTTCTATTCCTGTGCTCGGAATTACCGGGACCGGTGGGGCAGGTAAATCCTCATTGGTGGATGAATTGGTACGTCGGTTTCTTGTTGATTTTAAAGACAAACAAATTGCGGTTGTTTCGGTGGATCCCTCAAAGCGAAAAACTGGAGGGGCCTTACTCGGTGACCGAATCAGAATGAATTCGATTAAAAATAGCCGAGTTTACATGCGTTCTTTGGCAACGAGACAATCCAATTTGGCTTTGTCGAAGCACGTTGCCGAGGCACTTTCAATCCTAAAAGCTGCAGATTATGATTTGATAATTCTTGAGACCTCTGGTATTGGACAATCGGATACAGAGATATTAGACCATTCTGATGTTTCACTTTACGTCATGACACCAGAATATGGAGCAGCAACGCAACTTGAGAAAATTGACATGCTTGATTTCGCTGACGTAATTGCACTGAATAAATTTGACAAAAGAGGCGCTCTTGATGCACTTCGAGATGTCAGGAAGCAATACCAGCGAAATCATAATCTGTGGGATACCAATGTGGATGATATGCCAGTCCACGGAACGATTGCCTCTCAATTTAATGATCCAGGGATGAATTCATTGTACAAGGTAATCATGGATCAGCTTGTGGAAAAAACGAACTCGTCTCTTCATTCGACTTTTGAAATAACGCGCGAAATGTCTGAGAAAATTTTTGTTATTCCGCCGGATAGAACGAGATATTTATCTGAGATTTCCGAAAACAATAGAGCCTATAATCAATGGGTAGAAGCTCAGGTTAAAGTTGCTGACAAATTATTTGGTTTGACGCAAACGATTGAAACCTTGGAAGAATCTGATTACGATGATAAAGATCGTCTTATAAAAAATGTTCAAGAGCTTTTGGTGAAGGAAAAGTTAAATTTTGATCCAAAAAATTGGGAGATATTACAAAATTGGAATGAAAGGAAGCAGTCTTTTAAGAATCCAACATTTGAATTTAAAGTAAGAGACAAGAAGTTGTCTATTCAAACCCACACTAAATCTCTTTCTCACTCTGATATTCCGAAGGTAGCCTCCCCAAAATATAAGGGTTGGGGGGATATTCTTAGATGGGTACTTCAAGAGAATTTTCCGGGGGAATTTCCTTACACTGCCGGCTTATTTCCATTTAAAAGGGAGGGGGAGGATCCGACACGAATGTTCGCAGGAGAGGGTGGCCCCGAGCGCACGAATAAAAGATTTCATTATGTGAGTTTGGGAATGCCAGCCAAGAGATTATCCACTGCATTCGATTCTGTGACACTCTACGGCAATGATCCAGATCTAAGACCAGATATATATGGTAAGATTGGAAATGCCGGGGTTTCTATTTGCTGTTTGGATGACGCGAAAAAATTATATTCAGGTTTTGACTTAAGCCATCCAGCAACTTCTGTATCTATGACAATAAACGGCCCAGCGCCGATGCTATTGGCTTTCTTTATGAATGCGGCAATTGATCAAAATTGTGAAAAATATATCAAGTCTGAAGGTCTCGAGGAAGAAATAGAAGAGAAAATTAAGACCATTTATAAAAAGAAAGGAGTAAAACGTCCAAGTTATAATGGTGAACTTCCTGAGGGAAATGATGGTCTTGGTCTAATGTTGCTAGGGATTACTGGAGATCAAGTTTTACCCAAAGGGATATACAATGAGATCAAAGCTAAAACACTCACTCAGGTTAGAGGAACAGTTCAAGCAGATATTTTAAAAGAGGACCAAGCGCAAAATACTTGTATTTTTTCCACTGAATTTGCTTTGAGATTAATGGGGGATGTTCAAGAATACTTTATCCATGAGGGTATTCGGAATTTTTACTCCGTATCTATTTCCGGTTATCATATTGCGGAAGCCGGAGCTAATCCAATCACACAGCTCGCTTTTACACTTGCCAACGGTTTTACTTACGTGGAATATTACCTGAGCAGAGGAATGAATATTAATGACTTTGGGCCAAATCTATCCTTTTTCTTTTCCAATGGAATTGACCCGGAGTATGCCGTCATTGGTAGGGTTGCACGAAAAATATGGTCCAAAGCAATGGCTAAAAAATATGGCGCGAATTCGAGGGCACAAATGTTAAAATACCACATCCAAACTTCAGGTCGCTCGCTGCACGCACAGGAGATTGATTTTAACGATATCCGAACAACATTACAGGCTTTATATGCCATTTACGACAACTGTAATTCACTTCATACAAATGCCTATGACGAGGCCATAACGACACCTACTGAGGAATCTGTTAGACGTGCAATGGCGATACAGCTAATTATTAACAGAGAGCTTGGTTTGGCTAAAAATGAAAACCCACTTCAGGGAAGCTTTATCATCGAGGATTTAACAGATCTAGTTGAAGAGGCTGTTCTCTCTGAGTTTGACAGAATAACCGAACGTGGCGGGGTCTTGGGCGCCATGGAGACGATGTATCAAAGGTCGAAGATTCAAGAAGAGTCACTCTATTATGAGACGCTTAAGCACACTGGGGAATTCCCAATTATAGGTGTAAATACCTTTTTAAGCTCGAAAGGGTCTCCTACAATATTGCCGAAAGAGGTCATTCGTGCAACAGAGGAAGAAAAGCAATACCAAATAGAGATGTTGAATAATTTACATGAGGCAGAGAAGGCAAGCACGAAAAAAGGAATTAAGCGGATTCAAGAAGCTGCAGTGAACAATCAGAATCTTTTCGAAGAGCTCATGGAGATATGTAAGCATGCTTCACTTGGGCAAGTAACAAAAGCTCTGTTTGAGGTTGGTGGCCAATATCGAAGAAACATGTAATATAATCTATGAAGTTTTCTGTTGGTGAGGTTATTTCTATTTTACACGAAACAGGTCGCTATACCATTGAATCTATTGAGCGCGATTTAATTCATGTTGTTGATGAACATGGGTTTTCGCTCAAGGTCCCAATGAATAAAGCGGTTAAAATCCATTTCTTTAAAACAGGAGATGTTCAAACTAAAGAGATTGATCGTGCAAAGCCGAAAAAGAATAAAATAGACTCGGAGGACACCCCCGAATTAGACCTTCATTTTGAGTCATTTGACTCAAACAAATACGACGCTTCGGCTCATGAAAAATTCACCATTCAAATGAATACCTTCAAGCGATTTGTGAATGCACATTTAAAGAAAAAGACAAAACGTATTCTTATCATTCATGGAGTTGGTGAAGGCCGTTTGAAAAGTGAAATTTTATATTGTCTTCGCGGAAGGAAGGGATACGATATGTATGATGCAAATTACAGTCAAAGGGGAGTGGGAGCATCTTACATTGATATCAAGGTTTCTATTGCTGAGCCCCTGTAAGACCAATAACCATATTTTTAAACCACGTTTTTGATCTGTTCTCATGATATACAATCTAAAATGTAATATCAAATATAGTTGCTTTGAATAATGCGTAGTTCATATATGCATTCGATTGATCTAAGTGTTTTTATTCACATTTTAATCCAAAATTGACTCATTCTTCAATCCTACGAAAGAGAAGCTTATTATATTTGCAACGTGAAAAGAGAACCTTTAATTCTAGCCTTCAGTCAGCTCGGTATTGTTTTAAGAAATGTAGGTGAAAATAAGCCTTGGAAAAATTTTGAAATCGGTATTACTGAGCATGAGTATGATCGGTTGATTTCTACGATTTCTAGACTAAAACATCATAATGGATGGTTTACAGAGGCTATGGTTAGAAAGGCAATGCTCAACATTGGAAGGTCATTAGATTCCGATCTTTTAGCCTCATGGTGTTCGAAATATACATTTTCGAGTCAACCTAAAACAGTAGCGGTGATTATGGCGGGTAACATTCCGCTTGTTGGGTTTCATGATTTTCTTTGTGTACTTCTTTCAGGAAATAAAGTGCTGGCTAAAATGAGCTCGGAAGATGATAAAATTTTACCCATACTAGTTGAATTCTTGGTTTGTTTTTATCCCGAAGTGAGTCAATATATCTCATTTTCTAATCGAAATATGAAAGGTTTTGACGCTGTAATTGCAACGGGAAGTAATGCTAGTTTTCTTCATTTTGAACAATATTTCTCAAAGTATCCACATATATTCAGAAAAAATAGGACTTCAATTGCCGTCTTAAATGGTCTTGAATCAGCGTTCGAGCTGAAGTCTCTTGGTAACGATATATTTGATTATTTCGGACGTGGCTGCCGAAGTGTTTCTCATCTTTTACTTCCGAAATCCTATGATCTAAATAACATTTTTGAGCACATCGTTCACCAAGGTGAGGTAATCAATAATAAGAAGTATGGGAATAATTACGATTACAACAAGGCGGTTCATTTAATGAATCAAGAAAAGCTTTTAGATAATAATTTTGTTCTATTCAAGGAAACGGAAGAGCTTCATTCTCCATTGGGTATGATTTATTATCATTTCTACAACGAATTAAATGATGTGCACCTTTATACGGAGCAGCACAAAGATTCTATTCAATGTATAATCGGGTTAAATGGCCTGCCTTTTGGATCAGCACATTGTCCCGCTTTAGATGATTACGCAGATCAAGTAGATACAATGAAATGGCTGAATAAATTAAGTTAACCATCGATCAATGAGAATTATCTACCTTTGCCACCCATGGCTCTATTTAATAAATACATGATATTATATAAATCTAAAGAAGAAATAGCAATCATGCGTGATGCAGCTCAGGTTGTCAGTAGAACACTTGGTAAGGTTGCCAAGCTGATAAAGCCAGGGGTGACGCCACTTTCTTTGGATAAAATGGCACATGACTATATACTATCGCAAGATGCGAAACCCGGGTTTCTCGGTCTTTATGGTTGCCCTAGTACTTTACTTATTTCTGTGAATGAACAGGTCGTACATGGCTTACCTACTGAAAAACCGTTCGAGGAAGGTGATATCGTTTCGGTAGACTGTGGTGCTGTATATAAAGGATACTATGGTGATCACGCCTACACCTTCAAGGTCGGTGCGGTTTCTCCAGAACTCCGTCATTTGCTAAAAGTCACCAAGGAATGTCTTTATAAGGGTATTGAGCAATGTACAACATCTAATCGTCTAGAGGATATTGGTTGGGCAATACAGCAGCATGCTGAAAAAAATAATTTTGGCGTCGTAAGAGATCTCGTTGGGCATGGACTGGGTAAAACGCTTCATGAAGAACCTCAGGTTCCTAACTTCGGTAGGAGGGGTCGAGGTAAAAAAATCCAAAATGGTTTAACAATCGCAATCGAGCCTATGATAAATATGGGCACTGAAAAGGTAAGAACACTAGCCGATGAATGGACGATTGTCACCGAAGACGGCATGCCTAGTGCACATTTTGAACATGACATAGCCATCGTTGATGGTAAGGCTGAAATCCTTTCTACCTTCGACTACATCTATGATGTAATCGGTTCTGATGATTAGAGAGCAGAAATTTGTTTTCCTAGCTGTCTTGACTCTTTTAGCCTATGGCTTGGGGTTGTTTTTTGAGGTTCATTTTTTTATACTTCCCTTTCCTATTTTTGATTTTGTGTTGCTTTGGGGTGTTTTGCGATTTATTGGAATGAATACAAGCAGCAGATTAATTTATAGCTATTTGTTTCTGCTCGCTGTGCTGTTTAAGATAAGTATGAATCCTATTCTATTGGCCTTTGTATTCAGTCAAAATCAGCTGACTGATTTGAACGCATCTTTTATACCTAAATTATTTTTGAGTTTAAGCCTTTTGCTCTTCATAATTAGCTTTATTACGTGGAAAGTCAGAGAAAAACTAACAATTCATTTGTCTTGGTATGTGCTTCATACTTTATTTGGTTTTCTAACACTGACTTTCGATGCGCGTCTTGAATTATTTGTTGGTTTGATACCTGCACTTTTATTGTACCGAACAAATAAAGAAAATAACTTCCGTCACATTTGGAACTTATATTTCATTCTTGAGCTAATGACAGCTGTAATGCTGTACTTTGTTGTCAGTTAGACTTATAATTTAAACTTTGGTGAAATTAATCTACAGGTGGATTACTTCGCCATAGGCAGCCGCAGCCGCCTCCATTACTGCCTCTGACATTGTTGGGTGCGGATGAATCGTTTTAATCAATTCTTCTCCTGTTGTTTCAAGTTTGCGTATCGCAACAATTTCTGCAATCATTTCGGTAACATTCGCACCAATCATGTGTGCTCCTATAAGCTCACCATATTTTGCATCGAATAATAACTTCACAAAACCATCTTTTGCTCCTGCGGCACTCGCTTTACCTGAAGCAGAAAAAGGAAATTTTCCAATTTTTACTTCGATCCCAGCCTCCTGTGCTGCTTTTTCTGTCATGCCTACAGAAGCTATTTCAGGCGAGCAGTATGTACATCCAGGAATATTTCCGTAATCAATTGTCTCAGGATGATGACCTGCAATTTTTTCGACACAAACAATCCCTTCTGCTGATGCGACATGCGCCAATGCAGGACCCGGTACAACATCTCCTATGGCGTAGTACCCTGGCATATTGGTTTGGTAAAAGTCATCAACAAGAATTCTTCCCTTGTCAACAACAATACCAACATCTTCCAAGCCTATATTTTCAATATTTGCCTGGATTCCTACGGCAGATAATACGATATCACATTCAATTTTTTCCTCACCTTTAGCCGTCTTAACGGTAACGATGCAATGTTTACCCGAGGTGTCCACACTTTCTACAGATGAACCTGTCATTACCTTAATACCCGACTTTTTAAATGTTTTTTCTAGCTGCTTTGATACATCTGTATCTTCAACTGGGACTATATTTGGTAGGTATTCTACAACTGTTACCTCCGTTCCAATTGCGTTGTAGAAATAGGCGAATTCAACACCAATTGCACCTGAACCCACAACCACCATTCTCTTGGGTTGTGTTTCTAAGGTCATCGCCTGTCGATAACCGATTATTTTTTTGCCATCTTGGGGTAGGTTGGGTAATGCTCTTGACCTCGCCCCAGTTGCAATGATTACACCTTTCGAGGCTGTGTAGTCTACACTTTTTCCATCCTCACCGGTTACTGTGACTGTTTTATTTGCTTTAATAACTCCGTTTCCAGTCAGTACATCAATTTTATTTTTTTTCATCAAGAATTTGATGCCGTTGCTCATACCATCTGCAACATCTCGGCTTCTTTTGATCATTCCGCTGAAGTCCGCTTTAGCATCTTTGACAGAAATGCCGTAATCTGAGGCATGACTTAAGTACTCAAATACATTTGCAGATTTTAAAAGAGCTTTTGTTGGAATACAACCCCAATTGAGACATATTCCACCTAAAGCTTCGCGTTCAACGATTGCTGTTTTCAAACCTAATTGTGATGCTCGAATAGCAGTAACGTATCCTCCTGGTCCGCTCCCTACTACAATAATGTCGTAATTCATAGTACTTATTTTAGGGAACAAAAATACTTAAAATTATGAAATTCGATAGGCTTTTAAATACTTTATCAAATATGGTTTTCGGGTGCATTTAATTCTTTTTCATTATGGAAAGAGATACCTATTTTATCCTTACTTTTGTCTGACAATAACGAACAAATGAGCGAAACCCTCCAAAAAGAAGCAACTCTTGAGCAAGCCATTGATTTAGGTCTGAGAGCAGATGAATTTGAAATGATCAAGGAAATACTTGGTCGTACGCCAAATTTTACAGAAACCGCGATATACTCGGTAATGTGGTCCGAGCATTGCTCTTACAAGAATTCTATTTTATGGTTGAAGACTCTTCCGAAAGATGGCCCTCACATGTTGGTAAAGGCTGGTGAAGAGAACGCAGGTTTGGTGGATATAGGTGATGGTATGGGTTGTGTTTTTAAAATAGAGTCACATAATCACCCGAGTGCATTGGAGCCTTATCAAGGAGCTGCCACGGGAGTAGGAGGAATAAATAGAGATATATTTACAATGGGCGCTAGACCGATTGCACAATTAAATTCTTTGCGTTTTGGAAATATAGAACGTGATAGAACAAAATGGTTGGTGAAAGGAGTAGTAAAAGGAATAGGAGATTACGGTAATGCCTTTGGTATTCCGATTGTTGGAGGTGAAGTTGCCTTCGATGACTCATACAATACGAATCCTTTGGTAAATGCATTTTCAGCGGGTACCATTGATACGACCAAAATGATTTCAGCTACAGCGAAAGGCCCTGGAAATCCGGTTTTTATTGTGGGTTCTTCAACAGGTAAGGATGGAATTGCTGGTGCAGCATTTGCATCAAAAGATATTACAGAAGATTCAGCATCAGATTTGCCCTCTGTTCAGGTTGGTGATCCTTTTATGGAGAAATTATTACTTGAGGCAACAATGGAATTGTCTGAAACGGATGCTATAGTTGGAATGCAGGATATGGGTGCCGCTGGAATTACATGCTCCACTTGTGAGATGAGTGCGGCTGGTGGGGTCGGAATGGAAATTGATTTAGATAAAGTCCCGACGCGACAGTTAAATATGCTACCATATGAAATTCTACTTTCTGAATCTCAAGAGCGTATGTTGGTTGTTGTTCAAAAGGGTAAGGAGCAAATTGTTAAAGATATTTTTGATAAATGGGACCTTCATGCCGAAGAAATTGGCGTAGTAACGGACACACAAAGAATCCGATATTATATGAATGGTGAGCAGGTTGGAGATGTTCCTGCAGAATCGTTGGTTCTTGGTGGAGGTGCTCCTCAGTACGAACGCGAATATAAAGAGCCTGCGTATTACCAAGAGTATAAGAAATTTGATATCAATTCAATCGAGCAGCCTGAGGATTTGAAAAAAGTTGCTGATGCTATGCTTGCTATGCCAAATATAGCCTCAAAGCGATGGGTATATGAGCAGTACGACTCTATGGTTGGGACTAGGACGATGACAACTAATGTTCCTGCGGATGCCGGTGTTGTCAATATCAAAGGAACCAATAAGGCATTAGCCATGACCGTGGATTGTAATTCACGTTATGTAAATGCCGATCCAGAGGTGGGAACCATGATTGCTGTCTCTGAGGCCGCAAGGAATATTGCTTGTTCAGGCGGAGAGCCGAGTGCAATCACAAATTGCCTGAATTTTGGTAACCCATACAATCCAGAGTCCTACTGGCAGTTTGTGGGTGCAATCAAGGGAATGTCTGCAGCTTGCTTAAAATTCAGTACACCTGTCACAGGGGGGAATGTTTCCTTTTACAATCAATCTGTAATTAACGGGGTAGAGGTTCCTGTTTTCCCTACACCGACGATTGGAATGATTGGTATACTCGAGGATAAGAATAAACTTATGTCTTTAGATTTTAAGGACAAAGGAGACTTGATTTTTTTGATTGGAAAATATGAAGAGGATATTTCCTCATCGGAATATTTAGCAAATTATCATAAAGTGAAAGCTTCTCCTGCTCCATATTTTGATTTGGATTATGAGTATCGAGTACATTCTGTCACAAAAGAGCTGATTCAGTATGATTTGATCAACGCTGCGCATGATGTAGCTGATGGCGGTTTATATGTCTCGTTAGTTGAAATGTCTTTACCTCGAGAGCTAGGTTTTGATATTGTGACTGATTCTGAAATCAGAGAAGATGCCTTCTTGTTCGGTGAAGGGCAAGGGAGAATTTTAGTAACTGTATCTGAAGATCAGGAAGATTTGTTCCTCGAACATATGGTTAATTCAAAAGTTAATTTTACCTTGTTGGGACATGTCACTAAGGGAAAACTTGTTGTGGACGAACAACATTTCGGTTTCGTGGATGATGCGAAGGAGATTTACAACAACGCCTTAGGTAAATTGTTACAAGACTAAATTATGGAATACAATACAACAAGAGAAAAACTTATTCTTCCGGAATACGGAAGAAATGTTCAAAATATGATTTCTCATGCAATGGAGATTAAAGACCGTTCTGAGAGAAACAGTGCAGCTCAAGCCATTATTGAGGTTATGGGACAATTGAACCCCCACCTCAGAGATGTAGACGATTACAGGCCTAAATTATGGACACATCTTTTCGTGATGTCTGACTTTCAATTAGATGTTGATTCCCCTTATGAGATGCCGAACAAAGAGGTTTTAAGTGAAAAACCGGACCTTATGATTTATCCGAAAGGAAGAATTAAATATGGTCATTATGGAAAGTATACTGAGAAAATTTTAAGTGAAGCAAATGAGGTTAATGACCCTGAGGCAAAGGAGGCTTTAAAAATGTCAATGGCCAATTTCATGAAAATGCAATATTTAACGCACAATAATAATGCAGTTGAGAACAATGTTATAGCTGAAAATATCAAAGAACTATCCAATAACGAACTTGTTTTGGACAATCCAGATGAGCTGACCAATACCAATCAAATACTCAGAACAATTGGACACAACAAAAAGAATACAAGGACAAATAACAATTATAAGTCTAAAAAGAAGAGGTATAAAAGATAGCGCTTATGGCTTCGTTTGAAATTTATGGAGGGAAATCCCTCAAAGGTGAGCTAACACCACAAGGAGCAAAAAACGAGGCATTACAAGTATTGTGTGCCCCCTTATTAACCTCAGAAAAGGTCACTATTTCCAATATTCCTGATATTATTGATGTGAACAAGCTTATTGCACTTATGCAGGCGATGGGTGTGAAAGTAGAAAAGGTTGAAAAAGGAACATATATGTTCCAAGCTAAGGAAATCAATCTCGATTATTTACAATCTGAGGATTTTAAGATTCGTGCTGGCTCTCTTCGGGGTTCTGTAATGATTGTTGGTCCCTTACTTGCCCGATTTGGTGTAGGTTACTTGCCAAAACCAGGAGGTGATAAAATTGGTCGGAGAAGGCTGGATACACATTTTGCAGGTATGATTGCCCTGGGTGCTAAATTTAATTATGATGCGGGTGAACATTTTTATGCTGTAGAGGGTAAAGCGCTTGAAGGTACTTATATTCATATGGATGAGGCCTCTGTTACTGGAACCGCTAATATTGTTATGGCAGCAGTAATGGCAAAAGGGGAGACAACGATTTACAACGCCGCATGCGAGCCATATCTGCAGCAATTGTGTAAAATGTTAAATTCCATGGGTGCCGAAATTTCGGGTATTGGTTCGAATATGTTGAAGATTCAAGGTGTTGATAATATGGGTGGGTGTTACCACCGAATTCTTCCAGATATGATTGAGATTGGTTCTTTCATTGGACTCGCGGCGATGACGAAATCTGAAATAACCATAAAGGACGTAAGCTGGGAAAACCTCGGAATTATACCGACTATTTTTCGAAGACTGGGTATCAAACTAGAACGTAAAGGAGATGATATTTTCGTTCCTGCTCAAGAACTCTATGAAATAGAGACCTTTATTGACGGTTCTATCATGACAATTTCCGATGCTCCTTGGCCAGGATTTACTCCAGATTTATTATCGATTATTCTCGTAGTTGCAACCCAAGCCAAAGGTTCAGTATTGATTCATCAAAAAATGTTTGAATCTCGTCTATTTTTTGTAGATAAATTGATAGATATGGGTGCACAGATCATTCTCTGTGACCCCCACCGAGCCACAGTTATCGGTTTGAATCGAAAAAATGCGTTAAGAGGAATACAGATGACCTCTCCTGATATTAGGGCTGGTGTCTCACTACTCATCGCAGCACTATCCGCGAAAGGAAAAAGTACCATCCATAATATTGAGCAAATTGATCGAGGATATCAAGATATAGATATTCGATTAAATAATATTGGTGCTGATATAAGAAGGATCGGTTAATTCAACTAAAACCTTTCCAAAGCATGTTGAATAAGCTCCTTCATTTGAATGCTGTAGTTGCTTGAAAATTCTTTTGCCGGTCTATTCGCAATACCCAAGCAAATTGTGGCACAGGAGTGACCCAGTGCTGACCCAAGTGCGTATAGTGCGGAGCTTTCCATTTCAAAATTCACAAATCTGTGCTCACGATGCTTAAAGCCTCCTAGTTTTTCATGAAGATCTGTTGTGTGTGTCGGTAAACGTAGCGCCCTTCCTTGTGGACCATAGAAACCAGAGCTTGTTACGGTTATACCTTTAATAGTTTTTTCTGTCTCGAATTTTTTTAGGAAGTTGGGTGAAGCCTTTTTCAAGTATGGGGTTATATGCTCTGGGAACAATGAGCATTTCTGAATGGACTTTAAAAGCTCTTGCTCAGAATTTGTGTAATTGAGTTTGTAATAATGCCCTACATTATCTAATCCTAAGGCATAATTGCTTAAAATATATGAATGTACAGGTATGTCAGCTTGCAATAAACCACAGGTTCCAATTCTTAGAAGCTCTAGTTTTGTTTGAACGATTTTTTCTTCTTTTGTTTCAAGATTTATATTGAAGGCGGCATCTAGCTCATTTATTACAATGTCAATGTTGTCTGTACCAATTCCTGTAGATAAAACTGATATTCGTTTATTTTGAAATGTGCCAGTATGACAGAAGAATTCCCTATGGTTAGATTTGAATTCAATTGAATCGAATTGTTCAGAGACCAGTGCAACCCTTTCTAGGTCGCCAACGAGAATGATTTTAGTCGAAACGTCTTCAGCGCTAACTCCAAGGTGGTAGACTTGGTTTTTAGAATTTACGACAAGCTCAGTAGGGGCAAATTTTCTCAAAGAATATCAATTGGTTAAACTTCCAAAAACCTTACTTAATAGATCAGTGACTCTTGCTATTGGGTCTATTCTAATTTTATTTTCTTCGGCTTCAACCATAAAAAATAGACCCTCAATTGCCCTTTGCGTTATGAATGTATCAAGCTCTGGATTTATTTTATCACCACCAGTTACCATCATGGCAGTATTGTATTTATTGATTAGTGGGTTCCAATAATCTGTTAGTTTAACTTTTGAAATGGCTAATTGAACCTTCGGTGTAAATGAATTGATAAGACGGTCGGTTGTCTGTTCTTTTAAATATTTTGTAGCAGCACCATTTCCACTGTTCAGTATTTCAAATCCATCACTCAATGTCATTTCTTTAATCGCATCTTTAAAAATAGGCAGTGCCTCTTTACATGCTTCTTCTGCCGCTCTGTTTAAAGTTATTTCAAACTTTTCTACTTGTGCCCCTAAACCAACATTTAAAGCCTGTTCTTTTACCTTTATTGCGTCGGGAGGAAAGGGTAACTTTATCGAGCTATTTTCTAAGAATCCGTCAGTAACCGATGTAATTGCCACTGAGTTTTCAATTCCAATATTTAAAGCCTCTT
Organism: uncultured Flavobacteriales bacterium; assembly: GCA_913020765.1. Lineage (GTDB taxonomy): Bacteria > Bacteroidota > Bacteroidia > Flavobacteriales_D > Crocinitomicaceae > UBA952. Next base: position 56,701 of record CAJWAO010000002.1, read on the forward strand.
TTAAACCTGAGATTACTTCTGTATTTGTAAGATTCGTAGTTGCCTGACTATTTGATGAGTTTTCTTTTAATAGATTATTCTTAGCGTCTGAGGCCGCTTTATTCAGTAGATCACAGGATGTAAAGATGAAGTAGCTTGTAAGGAAGATAATGGTCAATTTAGTCATGTTTTCTTCTTTAGCGAATCACATTTACGTATCCGGTGTGTATTTTTCGTCCGTCATTTTCACGCTCCTTGTACATGGCTCTCCAAATATAGGTTCCATCTGGTACAACCGTGTTATTGTATGTTCCATCCCATTCCGCCTTGATATCATTTGTTTCCCAGATCGTTTCCCCCCACTTGTTAAAAATTTCTAGGGTGAAGTTTTGAAAATCAATTCCCTCAACAAAAATTGTCCAAGTTTGATTGTGCTCATCGTCATCAGGTGTAAATGAGTTTGGAGCATAAAATATGACATCAGGAACAATTTCAACTTCTAAAGTTGTTGTATCCGAGCATCCCTCGTTGGTTGTTGCGACAAGAGTGATTGGGTAGGTTCCAGATACACCTTCGGGAAAGGTGATTAATGCACTTCCCTCATTACTTACCAATGATATAGCACCGGGGCTTATCCATTGGAAGTCAATGACATCACCTACGCATGCTTCGGTTGTTTGTATTTCAGTTTCAAACCAGGTTGCAGGGTTTTTAGATAAAGTAAAGTTAGCGGTTGGTGGAGGAGTAACAGTTACAATGTTTTGAAACTCTTCGGTATAGATGCAGCCATACGTAGAAGTTATGGTCACAAAACAGTCATAAGTTCCGGCAAATTCGAAAGTGGCTTGTATTGATTCTGTACCGTTTGCTAAGATTGTTTCTCCATTTGAAAAAGCAAATTGTGTGGTTTGGACTTCTGCTCCTTGAATCGTGTTATTGTATATTGTAAAATCTCCGGGGACACATTGTGCATCAATGTTGGGTGCTATAATGGGTGAAATATTCGTCGGGAAAGTAACCGAAAGGCATTCGGTTGTCTCCGGCGAACCACATTCTTCGCTGAGTGTAACGCAATATTGGGTATTACTCGCTACTGGGTTCACAGTAATGGACTGTCCTACGTCTACACTTGATCCATTTGCAGTCCAGGTGTAAACATAGGGACTTGACCCTCCATTTCCCGTAGCTTCAAGATTTATAAAAGCATCGCTACAGATAGTGCTATCTGGTGTTAAATTCGAAATACTTAATGCATCTGGTTCACCTATCGTAGCTGTAATTTGATCAGAGCATCCATTGTCATCGGTTACGGTTATTACGTAGGTTCCCGCGTATAGATTTGTTGCTTCATTTGTTGTGCTCGAATTTTGATCCCAGCTGAAGGTATAGGGTGGTGTACCTTCCGAAACACCGACCTGAATCGAGCCATTGTTCGCACTGTTGCATGTTGCGTCATTTTGATCTGCAATATTTAAATTCATTATTGGGATTTCACCAACGGTTACAGAAATGTTCCCTACACAACCAGAACTTGCCGATATTTCACATGTATAAACACCTGCAGCAAGATTAGTAGCCGTTGCAGTGGTTTGTCCGTTACTCCAAATAAACGTTTCTGACCCATCAGAGGGTGTCATTATGGCCGTGGCGGTCCCGTCTGTTCCACCTGCGCAGCTCACAGGTGTCGAGGTTGAGGTAAATGAAGAAGGGTTGTCACCTACAGTCACAAGTGCGGTGGCTCCACAACCGTTACCATCCATCTGCGATACCGTGTAAGTTCCTGGCAGCACATTGCTAACCGTCGATGTTGCCGCTCCAAGAGCTGGCCAAGAGTACGAGTAAGGCGGCGGAGACCCTGGGCCTGGTGTTGCTGTAACAGAACCAACTCCTTGACCACAAATATCATCGGTGGACGATACAATCACCTCCGGGGAGGCTGTAGTTATATAAGTCGTGTCTATTGAAAGCCCACCAATCGGCGTTTCGCAGGAAATTGCTCCTAAAAACCATCCGACCACACCCACAGCAGCGTCTGCTGTTACCTCAAGAGGCTGACCTGGAACAAAATCAATATCTTCTCCTAGTGTACTTTGCCAAGACATTGAAACACCAGAACCGGTTATCTGAAGGTATGGAATGGCTGTAATGTTATAATCATTTCCCCCTAAATACTCCCATTTGTATCCATCTTGATCTGCAACCCAAACGCTATTATTTCTACCTGGTGTCATGTGCGCAATTGTGCCGTTAGAATTCTGAATGCCTTGAATTGCGAGACTCCCATTCCATGTCCCGCAGATTGATTTATTTCCGATGTGAATTTCAATATCATTGGAAGTCTCAAACAATATAACACTCAAGTAATTACATTCTTGTATTCCACATTGAAATTGACCAATTTCTTTGTAGATAATGACGCACATACGATTTGGTGCTGTTCCAATCGTTTGGTACTGAATGTTGCCCAAGGGGCTTGTCAAAGCACTAGGGTTCATGTCTTGGTAGGCTGGCATAATTGCGTTGTGCGTAGCCGCTGTTGCTGTTGAAGGCAATGGTCCTACTGCTCCCAGTGCCCATGGACAATATCCTCCGGCATTTCCCATGTCGAAAGAAATTATTCCATTTGAACCTATCACAAATTGGTTGTATGTACTGTCATAAAAAGTGAAATCAAAACCAATGTTTGCAGCATCACTCCAAGAATCGTCCGTTAGTGTGGGAATGATTGTTGGGGCGTCCAAATATATTCCACTAATGTTCAAACCTTGTCCAATGGTACTACATAAATCAACAAGAACAGTTTCGCCTTCACATACTGTTGTATCTTCACCCAAACAAATATTTACTTGACCGGAGATATTTGCGGTTAATAACAGGAAAAGGGTCCAACAAAAACTGTTTTTAAAACTTCTTTTCATCATCTCAAATAATCTTCAAATGGTTAACGTATTCGACTCTATTAGGTTGCTTAAGATTCGGTAAAATTAATGCAATTTATTGTCTATAAAAATTAGATGAAAACTTAATGAACAGTGAATATGTCCAAATCACTTTTAACTTTTTGATAAATAACATTTAACATTAGCAAATCTTGCTTACTTTTGCCTCGATTTGAACCTTTAAAATTTAAGTTGTTATGTCGACAGATTACCATTCAGAAATTGAAGCATTTATGAATAGAGTGTCATTGAAAAATGAGCACGAACCCGAATTTTTACAGGCGGTGCAAGAAGTTGCTGAAGCCGTAATTCCTTTTATAGAAGAAAATCCGAAGTACAAATCGACACGTATTTTAGACCGGATTGTAGAACCTGAAAGAACAATAATGTTTAGAGTTCCATGGCTAGATGACAGTGGCGAAGTACAGGTAAATAGGGGGTATAGGGTTGAGTTTAACTCTGCAATTGGTCCGTATAAAGGTGGTTTAAGGTTTCATCCCTCTGTAAACTTATCAATTCTCAAGTTTCTTGGTTTTGAACAAATTTTTAAAAATTCATTAACTACACTCCCAATTGGTGGTGGTAAAGGAGGTTCAGATTTTGACCCCAAGGGAAAATCAGATAATGAAGTAATGAAATTTTGTCAATCCTTTATGACAGAGTTGAGCCGACACATTGGGGCAGATACAGATGTTCCTGCGGGTGATATAGGTGTTGGAGGTAGAGAAATTGGTTATATGTTCGGTCAATACAAAAGAATAAGGAATGAATTTACGGGTGTACTTACTGGAAAGGCACGTAACTGGGGAGGATCGCTTATTCGTCCTGAGGCCACAGGTTACGGAACTGTTTACTTTGCAAAAGAGATGTTGGCAACTAAAAATCAGACTTTTGAAGGTAAGACAGTGGCGATTTCAGGTTCTGGTAATGTTGCTCAATTTGCATGTGAAAAAGCAACACAATTAGGTGCTAAGGTTTTGACACTCTCAGACTCCAAAGGCTACATTCTTGATGAAGAAGGAATTGATGCTGAAAAATTGGCCTTTGTTAAGGAGCTAAAGAATGTGAAACGAGGTCGTATTTCAGAATATGTAAAAACTTATCCTAATGCTAAGTTTATGGAGGGGCAAAGACCATGGAGTGTTGATGTCGACATCGCTTTGCCATGTGCTACCCAAAACGAATTAAATGGTGAGGAAGCGGCAATGCTAATTGGCAATAATGTGATTTGCATTGCTGAAGGAGCGAATATGCCATCAACGCCTGAGGCAATTGAGAAGTTTTTAGAAGCGAAGATTTTGTTTGCGCCAGGAAAAGCCTCTAATGCAGGCGGAGTGGCTACCTCTGGATTAGAAATGTCGCAAAATTCTTTACGAATGTCATGGACTTCCGAGGAGGTCGACGAACGTTTGCATTCAATTATGGTCTCAATTCATAATGCTTGTGTGGAATACGGTACATTGGAAGACGGTAGTGTTGATTATGTGAAAGGAGCTAATGTTGCTGGATTTGTCAAGGTTGCCGATTCCATGATAGACCAGGGCTTGGTCTAATTGTAATATTCCCTAAGAATTTTATCTAATAGCGCAGGTCCTCTTGCGCTATTTTTTTGCCCAATTTATTTATTTTCCCAGATTTACTCTTTCGAAAGTAACTATCTTTGTTTCAATAATTTCTGAGTAATGTCCAGCATAGAACAGTCTATTTCCGATTCGAAGAGTTTGGATTTATTTTCAACTGATTGCTCGCTTTCCTGCCAGAAAAAAAAGAAGTGCTGTAAGAAATACAAAAAGAAAGGCTATGCGTGTAAAAAGTGTCCGAAGTTTTAGGTTAACTTTTGTAAAAGGGTAGTTTGACTACTTTCGCCTTTAGCATTTTGTTTCGAACCGCTACATAGATTTCAGTATTCAGTTTATTTAAGGGCAAATTGACATATCCAAGTCCAATTCCCACTTTTAAAGAAGGAGACATTGTTCCAGATGTCACTTTCCCGATACAGTTTGATTCAGCATCGAAAATTTGATAATCTTTTCTTGGAATACCCCGATCGATCATTTCAAAGGCAACAAGTTTTTTGGTAACACCATCTTCCTTCTGCTTCTTTAAAAAATCGCTATCCACAAAGTCTTTTGTGAATTTCGTAATCCATCCAAGACCAGCCTCCAATGGTGATGTTTCGTCATTGATGTCATTTCCGTATAGGCAGAATCCCATTTCTAAACGAAGCGTATCTCTCGCAGCAAGACCAATTGGTTTTATGTTAAATGCCTTACCAGCCTCAAAAACGCTATCCCAAAGTTTATTGGCATCTTTGTTTCTCACATAAATTTCAAATCCACCAGAACCAGTATATCCTGTGGCCGAAATCATGACATTCTCAATACCTGCAAAACGATTGTTTTCAAAGGTATAGTAAGTCATATTACTGAGGTCGACCTCTGTTAGGCTTTGCATTGCTTTTGCAGCATCTGGACCTTGTATTGCGAGCAATGAGTAATCATCGGAAACATTGGCCATCTCGACACCTAAGTCATTTTGTGCAGAAATCCATTCCCAATCTTTTTCAATGTTAGATGCGTTGACCACCAAGAAGTATTCGTTTTCGTTTATTCGATAGATGATTAAATCATCAATAATTCCGCCTTTCCCATTGGGCATACAGCTATACTGGGCTTTTCCGTCGTAAAGTTTTGAGGCGTCATTAGATGAAAACCTTTGAATTAGCTCCAAAGCTCTGTCTCCTTTTAAAATGAATTCTCCCATGTGTGAAACATCAAAAACACCAACTCCATTTCGGACGGTTTCATGTTCTATGGTAACACCCTCATATTGAACTGGCATTGCATATCCTGCGAATGGTACCATCTTGGCGCCTAAGGCAATATGTCTTTCAGTGAGCGCTGTATTTTTCATTAATTAATTTTTTACGCGTTCAACATATACACCGGTTCGCGTATCCACCTTTATGACCTCTCCGGTATTTATAAACAAGGGCACTCGGATTTCGGCACCCGTAGCAATTGTAGCGGGTTTCATACTGTTGGTTGCAGTATCACCTTTTACACCCGGTTCGGTGTAGGTTATTTCCGAAACAATATGCATCGGTAAATCAATGACTAGTGGGAGCTCTTCCTCGGCATGAAATAATATATTGACCATCATTCCTTCTTGCAAGAACTCCGCTTTTTCAACCATATTCAGCGGTATATTTACTTGTTCATAGGTTTTTGAATTCATAAAAATGTACGTGTCACCATCTTGGTAAAGGTACTGGTAGTCTCTATTTTCTATTCGTACGATTTCGATTTTATGCCCCGCAGAGAAAGTGTGATCCAGTACTTTTCCAGATTCAATTTGTCGCATCTTTGTCCGAACGAATGCTGGACCTTTTCCAGGCTTAACATGCTGGAATTCTATAATTTGAAAAAGTTTTCCGTTGTGCTTTATGCATAGCCCATTTTTAATGTCAGAAGTGTTTGCCATAACTAATAAATATGTGCAAATATATGTTTTTAAAGAAACTGCGACAACTTGAAATATTTGAATTTCATAATTTTATAATTGAGACAATGTAGCTACAACTTTTTAGCACCCTTTGCGTTACTTATATAAAAAATATGAAATTATATTTATGCACATTTTGTTTTATGTTGTTTGTCGCTTCATGGGCGCAAATTGAAACGGATAAAATTGATATTTACAGAGATAAATATGGTGTTCCGCATATTTACGGTGTAACTGATGAGGCTGCGGCATATGGTTTGGCATGGGCACATGCTGAAGATGACTTTGAGACCATCCAATATACTTTTTTACCATCGAAGGGAATGATGGGATTGCATACAGGTAAAGATGGTGTGATTATGGATTATCTTGTTGGTCTTTTGCGCTGCAGGAAAACTGCCAAGGCGCATGTTAACGATTTATCTCCTGAAGTTTTGAAGGTAATCGAAGGATATGTAGCAGGAATTAATGCCTATGCAAAAAAGTTTCCAGATGAGGTTCTTGTGAAAAACAGCTTTCCCATGACTGTCATTGATTATTTAACAGGATATAATCTCGTAATTCATTTCTTTTCTGATACGGGAGATATTCTAGGAGAGCTACTTTCAGGAAGAAATAAGTCCGTTGATGAAGAAATGGAGGAGAAGACCATTGGTTCCAATGCATTTGCTTTTAGCCGAAAAATAATGGAGCACAACAAAACAGTTTTAAATGTCAATACGCACCAACCTCTTGAAGGACCTTTTTCCTGGTATGAGGCACATATTAATTCGGAAGAAGGTTGGAATTTACTTGGAGGTTTATTCCCGGGGTCTCCTTTTCCTATGATTGGAACAAACGAGCATTTGGGATGGACACATACCTATAATTATCCTGATTTGGTTGATGTCTATGAGCTTAAAGTTAATCCAAAAAATAAGCATCAATACTGGATGGATGAAAAGTGGGTTCCGTTTGAGGAATCTTCAATTAAACTGAATCTAAAGACAAAAATAGGGTTCACCATTAAGTTGAAAAAGAAATTAATATGGAGTGCTTTTGGTCCTGTAATTAAGAATAAGAAAGGGTATTTCGCTTTTTCTTCAAATGCTTTTGAAAACATAGCTTCTATTGATGAATGGTATCAAATGGGGAAGGCTAAAAACTGGAATGAATTTGAAGCAGCACTGAAAATGATGACAGTTCCCCGTTTTAATGTCATGTATGCCGATTGTGATGATCGAATTTTTTGGATGAACAATGGATTGATACCTGAAAGAGCATCTGAAGTCAAAAGACATAATGGCGTAATGAAAGGAGAGAACGATGCACTTCTTCTTAAAAATTATCTTCCTTATGAAGCTTTACCTAAGCTGCTTGACCCTTTGCATGGTTATCTTTTCAATACCAATAATACTCCTTTCAATAGTGCACATAAAGACGATAATCTTCAAGAGGCTGATTTTGCAGATTATCAAATTGGTTTTAAAGAAGCTGAAAACAATAGGAGCACTCGATTTATGCAGCTCATTGATGATAAAGAAACTTTGAGTATGGAGGATTTTTTCTCCATCAAATATGATGTTAAATACCCTGACTCGCTCTGGACTCCTTCAGGAGCCAATATCTTACTCAATACCGCACCTGATGCCATTATAAATTACAAAAAATATAAGCAGGTTGTTGATCTTATTCAGGGATGGGATAAACGCGCAGATACGACAAGTGTAGGTGCTGCACAGTGGGCTATTTACTACAACTATTTTCTTGAGCTGGGAGGGAAGAGGCTTTCGGCAGCGGAGCGAATGGACCGAGCATTGAAGCTTACCGATAAGCATTTGATCAAATATTTTGGCCGTTATGATATTCAGCTCAAAGATTACCAGATCCATCACAGAGGAAATAAAAGGTTAGCAGTACCCGGTTTGACAGATATGATTGCTGCTATGACAAGCACACCTTTTGAAAAGGGAACTGCAAAACCTATGCATGGAGAATCTTACATTATGATACTACAATACTCCGATAAAGGTGTAGAGATTGAGACAGTTTTGCCTTATGGAAACTCTAGAAATATAAATGGGCCGCACTATACCGACCAGATGGAAATGTATGCACGTCAAGAGAGAAAGACGATGACTCTAAATAAAGCGCTTATTGAAAAAAATGCAATGCGCCACTATCATCCACGTTAAACTTATTTATTTTTTGGTCACAAGCTCAATGGAATCTTTATTGATCACGATTCTTCGATGCCTATAGAGCTTACCGATGGCTTGTTTGAACGTTCTTTTGCTCATCTCAAGCTCTTTATTTATGAGGTCTGAAGGAGATTTATCACTGAGCATAAGTTTTCCATTTTTTCCGAGAAGGTCTAGGATTTTTTTTTCTGCAAGATCGTATTTTTCAAAAGTAATTGGCTCAAGACGAACATCAAGCTTTCCGTCATCTCGTACTTTTTCAACATAACCCTTTCGTTCTTCTCCAGACTCAATATTTGCGATGATGTTTGAATCGAAAATCATTCCATCATATCGGTTGTTTACAATTACATTTACGCCGAGGTCGTTTTGTTCGCAGATCAGTAAGTCGACCTCTTTACCCTGAAGGTCCTCACGGCAGCTATCAAGTGATTTTCTTACGCGCATACTCCCAAAAAGACGGTCTGTTTTGTAGTCATACCTTAGAACAAAGAGGTAATATTTATCTTCCTCCAATTTACATATTTGTTCACTGAAAGGAATCAATAAGTTTTTGTCTAAACCCCAATCAACGAATGCGCCAATAGGTTTTACCTGAGACACCCGGAGATATTTAAAATCGCCAAGAAGAAGGTGTGGTCTCTCTGTTGTACAGACAATTCTTTGTTGTGAGTCTTTAAAAACAAAGACATCAATTTTTTGACCTAGTTCATAGTTATCTAAAAGATACTTCTGAGGCAATAAGACTTCATTTCCCTGCTCGTCTTCTAGAAATGCCCCAGGAGGCGTAAAGCGGTTAATTGTTAAATTATTTATTAGCCCTAGCTGCATTATGGTATTTTGTTTCGGTTCTTTTTTCTTTTGTATTTACCTGTGGTGATAGATAAACCCGAAGCATCTTTTTTATTTACTCTTCTTAGTTTTCGTAGTGCTTTTTTATCATATTCGATGGGTGTTGTCGATTCTGTTTCAAATTCAGGAGTTCTAGCCACATGTTTTATTTCCCCGTCATTTTGTTTGATATTCGTTGGGTTGATCCAGTCTTTTTTTAGCTTTTTTCTTTCAAGTTTACCTGTTCGAGGATTCATTTGAATAAAACTTTTCGTCTCAAAATCAGGGTCATTCACTGCAATTACATCTTCTTTTAGTACCCAATAGGCTCCATTATAAACATAGGAGTCATATGAAAGGTCTGGGACATAATATGAGTATATTCCTTCAAGTGCAGGAGCTTCAGGAGAGAGGTGGTCCATTACAACTCGTCCATATTTATCCTCAAATCTCATCGTCATTGTTGCCTCATTGGCGTATTCATACACGACCCGTTTTTGAAGAATATTGTTTGAGATGAATACTGGGCTGCCGAAACGGACACTTTTTTTTCCGATGACTAAAACATCTAAAATTTTGAAGTTACTCCCGGTCGTACCTCCGTCCCAACCCAACAATAGATATTCAGTTTTATTCCCATTTTCGAATGGGATAATTTTATAGTAAAGGGCCCCATACCAATTGGAGCAATCTACGGTTCCTTTCGGTTTTTTAGCGTATGCATCATAGGTATCATTTAAGGTGAGTATTCTGATATTTTTATTTTCTTTCACCATGATGAATCCACTATATGCATAGGACATATCTGGATATTCAATATTCCAGTTTACAATACGTATTTTTCCGTCCGGACTATCTAATATTGCAACAGATTCGAGGAACTTGAATTTGTAATTAAATGCTCCCTCTTGTTGAAGAAATGTGGACATTTTATTTTTAAATGTTTTGTTTCCATCATCCATCTGTTCAGCAGTAATTGCTTTTCGGAAGGTCAATAATGTAGCGTTTAATTCCAACTCTTGTTTTTCAAGAGGAGATTGAGCGGATATCAACAAACAGTTTGATAGAAAAAATAGCAATACATTAAAGATGTGAGGCATGGTGTTTAAGAACGTGGAAAAGCAAAAAGAGTTACGCTTAAAGTTTTTTCAAATTTGAAATCGTTTCCGAGGGGTCCTCTGATTTGAAGACAAAGCTCCCGGCAACAATTGCATCGGCTCCCGCTTGACATACCTGAGCTCCCGTTTCAAGGTTCACTCCGCCATCAACTTCAATAATGGTTGATGTATTTTTTTGCTTGATCAAGTCTTTTATTTTTTTCACTTTCGATACTGTTGCAGGAATAAATTTTTGCCCACCAAATCCCGGGTTAACTGACATGATTAAAACGAGGTCAATATCTTGTATTACCTCTTCTAATGCTGTAACGGGTGTATGCGGATTTAGTGCAACTCCGGCTTTGACACCAAAGCTTTTAATAAGCTGTATGGTTCTGTGAAGGTGAGAACATGCCTCATAATGCACAGTGATAATATCAGCTCCCGAATCAACAAAATCTTTTATATACTTATCTGGATTGACAATCATTAAATGTACGTCTAGAATCTTGTCCGTGTGCTGATCAACATTTTTGAGGATTGGAAAACCAAAGGATATATTGGGTACGAATACTCCATCCATGACATCTATATGAAGCCAATCAGCTTCAGATGAATGAAGCATTTTCGTGTCTCTTTCAATATTCCCGAAATCACATGAAAGAATTGATGGGGATACAATCATTGCTTTTTATTTACAAAAGTAAACACTTTTACTGAGTGTTCTATTTTGTTTAATTCGTCAATCATTATTCTTTATCTTTAGCCTAATATATCAAGAAATGCTCAGTCTAATCCTTATTATCGTCATTTTGACTGTTTTGATCTCATATCAAGGATTTTCAAATTCCGATTTTGTAGAGAAAAGTTTTTTTGTTCCATATCGAGTGAAATACAACAAGGAATATTTCCGTATTTTTTCTCATCTTTTTATTCATGCTGATTGGACGCATCTTTCGTTCAATATGATCTCACTTTATTTCCTTGGAGGTTTTCTTGAGAGTCAATGGAATTATGAATTCGGCAACTTATCAAATTACTATCTTCTTGTATTGTACTTTGGAGGTGGAATAACGGCTACCTTATGGCCTTATTTTCGCAACTCCCAAAATCCAGCTTATCGGTCTTTGGGTGCTTCGGGTGCGGTCTCCGCGGTTATATTTGCTGCAATGCTATGGAATCCTCAACTTGAGCTTTATCTTATGTTTATTCCGATTCCTATCAAGGCTTATATTTTGGCCCCATTATACCTCGTTTTTGAGTATTATTCCTTGAAAAGGGGTGGTTCAGGAATTGCGCACGATGCTCATATCGGCGGAGCGTTGTTTGGAATTTTATTTGTATTATTGATCGATAGCAATAAAGGGATTGAATTTTTAGCGCTTTTATTTTAATATGGGTGTTTTATATATCAATAATAATGGTAACCTCTTACCGAATTCCGCTCCGACAATTGATCCGGGAAATAGAGCGCATCTATATGGTGATGGTGTTTTTGAGAGCATAAGAATAGTCAATGGTAGACCAATAAATGTAGAGAATCATATTGCGCGGCTCGTTGAAGGTGCAAAGATTCTTAGAATCAGGGTCCCAAGTTACTACAACGCCGAATTCTTTCAAGAGCGAATAGAAGAACTGATTTTAAAGTCAAGAATCGAAAAAGGCGGAAAATGTCGCCTCTCTATTGATCGCTCGATTGGTGGAACATACTTGCCTACGTCTAATGAGGCTAATTTTTATATTGAAGTAGATGCATATGGATCGAATTTTTTTGAGTTAAATGCAAAGGGCTTAGAGGTCGATATTTACCAGGACATTAAATTGCAAAAAAACTTTCTATCTAATTTTAAAACTAAATCCTGTCTGCATTATGTCATGGCGGCTCTTGCTGCAAAGGAAAAGGGCTTAGATGATCTTTTTTTGAGTAATGACAAGGGAAATATTTTGGAAACGTCTTCGAGTAACGTCTTTGTAGTTAGCAATGGGGTTTTATATACACCAGGTCTTGATGAGGGGTGTCTTGCCGGAACAATGCGGATGCAGATTATTAACCTTGCTTTAGCTGCAGGCATCAAGGTGTATGAGTGCAGTATATTGCCTCAGAACTTATTAGCTGCAGATGAGGTTTTCATTACCAATGCAATAAAAGGGATCAATTGGATTGGAGGCTACAGGACAAAAACATTTTCAAATGCAATTGCCAGAAAGCTACTTATAGCGCTCAATGAATCTTGGAGTAAATCTATTGAAAAATAGTTATTGCTCATTTTCAACTACACATCGTTCATAATTCAATTGTTTCCCTTGTATTTTCAAGGTGTTTACCAATTATATTTGTTATATACCACTATGCATTTTTTAAACTATGTCTAAAAATCAATACACGGAAGACAATATTCGCTCGCTAGACTGGAAGGAGCATATTCGGCTTAGGCCTGGTATGTATATAGGTAAGCTTGGGACTGGTGCATCCTCAGATGATGGAATTTATCTTTTGGTGAAAGAGGTTGTAGACAATTGTATTGATGAGTTTGTCATGGGGAATGGTAAAAAGATTGATCTACAAATTAAAGATGGCTTGGTGACTGTTAGAGATTATGGCCGCGGCATTCCTTTGGGAAAGGTTGTTGATGTTGTATCTAAAATGAATACCGGAGGAAAGTACGATTCCAAGGCTTTCAAGAAATCGGTTGGGCTGAATGGTGTCGGTACCAAAGCGGTTAATGCCTTATCCTCTCATTTTTCTGTTTATGCTGTGCGAGATGGTGAATTAAAAAAAGCATCCTTCAGCAGAGGTGAGTTGGTCAAAGATTTTTCATTGGAAAAGACAGACGAGCAAAATGGAACCTACGTTGAGTTCACTCCTGATGACCAAATTTTTAAAAAGTATGCATTCAAGACACATTACGTGGACAAAATGCTTTGGAATTACTGCTACTTAAATAGAGGACTATCAATTTATTTTAACGGTAATAAATTTCAATCCAAGAATGGATTAAAGGATCTACTGGAGAACAACATGGATGGCGATCCACTTTATCCGATAATTCATCTCGAGGGAGTAGATATAGAGGTTGCATTTACGCATGGAAAAACCTATGGTGAGGATTATTATTCATTTGTTAACGGTCAACATACCACACAAGGCGGTACGCATCAAAGCGCTTTTCGAGAGTCAGTGGCTAAGGTTATAAAAGATTTCTACAGTAAAAACTACGAAGCCTCTGACATTCGCCAGTCCATTGTTGCTGCAGTTTCTGTGAAGGTAATGGAGCCCGTTTTTGAGTCACAAACAAAAACTAAGCTTGGTTCTCAAGAAGTGGAACCAGGGGGAAAGTCAATGCGTGCCTTTATCAATGATTTTTTAAAGGATAAGCTTGATAACTTTCTTCATAAAAATCCGGAGATTGCCCAGACCATTGAAACAAAAATTAAGCAGTCAGAAAAGGAGAGGAAAGAGCTTGCTGGCATCAGAAAAATAGCACGTGAACGTTCAAAAAAAGCAAACTTACACAACAAGAAGCTCAGGGATTGTCGAATTCATCTCAATGATCTCAAGAATGATCGAAGGGAAGAAACAACCTTATTTATCACTGAGGGAGACTCTGCAAGTGGATCAATAACAAAGTCTCGGGATGTTGCAACTCAGGCTGTATTCTCATTAAAAGGAAAGCCTTTGAATTGTTATGGACTGACAAAAAAAGTGGTTTATGAAAATGAAGAGTTTAACCTCATTCAAGCTGCTTTAAATATTGAGGATGACCTTGAGGATTTGCGTTACAACAAAGTGGTTATTGCTACAGATGCTGATGTAGATGGTATGCATATTCGAATGTTGCTACTGACTTTTTTCCTCCAATTTTTTCCTGATTTGGTGAAAAAAAATCATGTATACGTGCTGCAAACCCCACTATTCCGAGTCCGAAATAAAAAGAGGACACTATATTGTTATTCTGAGGAAGAGCGCAAAAGTGCTTTGCAGGAAATAGGAAGAAATGCTGAGATTACGCGCTTCAAGGGTTTGGGCGAGATATCTCCAGATGAATTTACTCATTTCATTGGTGAGGAGATGCGTTTAGAACCAGTTTTACTCTCCCAAAATGCATCGATTGATTCCATATTATCTTACTTTATGGGTAAAAATACCCCACAAAGACAGGAGTTTATTATTGAAAACCTTCGAATAGAAAAAGATGAGTCCGAAGATGAAGCTACAGCTGAATCAGAAAATGTCTCAGAAGTTCAATCCCAAAAAGAAATAGCCTAACTTTTTATGTCAGAAGAGAACTTAGAAAACGAGCAGAACGAAGAGCAGCACAATCCTTTTGAGAATAATGAGCTAGACGAAAGCATTATTCCAGTGAGTGGTCTTTATGAAAGCTGGTTCTTGGATTATGCGAGTTATGTGATTTTAGAGCGTGCAGTTCCTGGTTTAGCAGATGGTTTGAAACCGGTGCAGAGAAGAATTTTACACTCCATGAAAGAAATGGAGGATGGACGATACAATAAGGTCGCAAATATTATTGGCAATACCATGAAGTATCATCCCCATGGGGACGCGTCCATTGGTGATGCATTGGTTCAGCTGGGACAGAAAGATCTTCTCATTGATTGTCAAGGTAACTGGGGGAATACCCTCACGGGTGATGGTGCAGCCGCACCAAGATACATAGAGGCAAGATTATCTAAATTTGCCTTGCACGTTGCGTTTAATGCCAAGACCACGAATTGGTTGTTGAGCTATGACGGAAGAAACAAAGAACCCAATAATCTTCCAATGAAATTTCCACTGCTTTTGGCTCAAGGTGCTGAAGGCATTGCTGTAGGAATGGCATGTAAATTTTTGCCACACAATTTTATTGAACTAATTGACAATTCGATTAACCACCTAAAGGGAAAGAAAGTTTCGTTTTTTCCTGATTTCCCCAATGGAGGTATGGCAGATTTTTCTAACTACAACGATGGAAAGCGAGGGGGTAGGGTTCGTGTACGTGGCAAGATAAAGAAGAAAGATACAAAAACATTAATCATACATGAGATTCCGTTTGGAACCTCCACAAGTTCTCTGATTGACTCAATCCTTAAAGCCAATGATAAAGGGAAGATTAAAATCAAGAAGATTGAGGACAATACCTCTGCAGATGCAGAAATCATCATCCACCTTTCTCCTGGTGTCTCTCCTGATAAAACCATTGATGCATTGTATGCTTTTACAGATTGTGAGGTTTCAATATCCCCAAATTCGTCAATTATTGATGGAGAAAGACCTGTTTTTCTTGGTGTTTCTGAGATACTTAGGGCAAATACAGATCAAACTGTTTTTCTTCTAAAGCGAGAATTAGAGATTAAGCTCGCTGAATTAGAGGCACAATGGCATTTTGCGACACTAGAGAAAATATTCATTCAAAAGGAGATGTATATTGACTTTAAAAAATATTCTGATAGAGAGAGTTTATATGATTATCTCTACAAATGCTTTAAACCATTCAAAAAGCAACTGATTCGCGAAATCACGGATGAAGACCTTCACAAGCTTACGCAAATTCCAATGATTCGAATTACCCGTTTTGATAGTAGTAAAGCGGATGATAATTTGTTAAAGATTGAAGCTGAAATCAAGGCTGTAAAGGACAATCTGGCCAATATCGTCGAGTATGCGATTGAATATTTTAGAAATCTCAAGAAAAACTTTGGCCAAGGCAAAGAACGAAAAACAGAAATAAAAACATTTGAAAATATTAGTGCATCAAAGGTTATTATTGCAAATAAGAAGCTTTTTGTAGATTACGATGAAGGGTTTATCGGCTATAGTCTCCGAAAAGTTCAAGCTGTAAATGACTGTTCGGAGATTGATGATATCATCTGCTTTTTTAAGACAGGTAAGATGTTAATTACTAAGATTACGGATAAGAAGTTTGTCGGAAAAGATTTGGTTTACGCAAATGTATGGAAGCGCGGCGACAAGCGAACGATTTACCATGTAATCTATAGAGATGGGACTTCGGGCCCAACAATGATGAAACGCTTTTATGTGAATAGCATTACTCGCGATACAGAATATGATTTAACCAAGGGTAGTAAAAATTCAAAAGTGCTCTATTTTTCCGCAAATCCGAATGGCGAGAGAGAGGTTGTTACTGTCGCCTTAAGGCCACGACCTCATTTGAAGCGATTGAAATTTGATGTGGACCTTGGAGATTTGCTAATCAAGGGAAGAAAATCCGTCGGTAACAGAGTTACAAAGGAGTTGGTTCAGAAAGTAATTTTCAAGGAGACCGGTGGTTCAACGCTTGCTGCACGAAAAATTTGGTTTGATGATGTTGTTGGTCGACTCAATGATGAGGGTAGGGGGCAGTTCCTCGGAGATTTCAAAGGTGAGGACAAATTACTATCACTATACTCAAATGGTTCTTATCGCTTGAGTAGTTTTGATCTTTCAACACGTTTTGAGGAAGATATGATTCATCTTGAAAAATGGGTGCCTAATCGCGCTATTTCAGCGGTATACTATGATGGAAAGAAGGAGCTTCATTATGTTAAAAGATTTGAGTGTGAGTCAACAAGCAATAAAAGAATCGTATTTATAAGTGAAAGCGAGGGGTCTTCACTAGATGTAGTTTCCACGGCTTTCAAACCAGAGGTGAAAATTGTGTACAATAAACATCTAAAAGCAACAAAAAATCTTCCGGATACGATTCTTGACCTCAGTTCTTTTATTGATGTTAAAGGAATGAAAGCTCAAGGCAATCAGTTGACAAAATTAAAAGTAAAAGAAGTTTTGTTAAATCATCCAATCGGAGAAGGAAAGGAGCCATGGCCTATTTCCACGGAAGCTTTACAAGACGATTCATCAGACGAAATGGCGAATTTAAAAGCTGCAAAGGAACCGTTAAGCCCTGTGAATCCTGAAAAAAACCAAGATAAAAAAGATGAAAATAACGATGTGCCAGCACAGAAGGTAATTGAGGTTAAAAAACCGAAAAAGGAAGTTGCTCAGAAAGAAAAGACACCTAAAGTTATTGCAAAAAATAAAACCAAAGCTAAAAAAGCTTCTAAGCAAGAGGATATTACTAAAGTTGATGAAGAAAGTCCTTCGAATACGATTGAGTGGGATTTAAGCAATGATAAATCATCGGATAAATCAAATGAATCCGATGAAAACGATCAAATGACATTGTTTTAGTGAGAGTAGACAGATATGAGGTTTTTGTCTAAATTTATTCCATGCTAAACGCTCAACGGCAAGATCAAATTAATTATCTAAATATTGGACTGATGTTCATCAGCATGATTGCTGCCTTTATCATGCCTTTTGAGGTTTTTTTGTTTGCCTATGCCTTTCTTGGTCCACTGCATTACCTTACCGAGATTAGTTGGCTACATGATCGAAAGTATTTTTCTACCGGTAAATATGATTTTATTATTCTTCTAGGTGTGGGTTGCCTATTGGGCTATAGTGATATTGCGCATACCTACAAATTTCATTCAAGTTTCACGGAAATGTTCTTCGAATTGAACCTTGGGGATAAATTAATGTTATTAGCTTTTACAAGCTCTTTATTGTTCGTTTTGGTGAAAAATATATTCATAAAAGCGGTCTTAATTGTGATTCTTTTTGGTTTTATCGATGGTTGGTTCGCGCCAAATTATGTAAATGCCATGGGGGAGGAGGTCTTTAAACCAAACTATACCACTTTTGCGCTAACCTCACTTTTACCCACTTTATTTCATGTGTATTTATTTACTGGTTTGTTCATGCTTTTTGGCGCCCTTAAATCACGCTCAAAAACGGGGCTGCTGTCCGTACTGTGTTTTGTATTGGTTCCTTTTGTTTTGATTTATGTCCTGCCAAATACGACGTTTTTTCAAATTTCTGAATACGGAAAGGAATCGTATTTCGCAGATGGAAAAGGTTTTTATAATTTAAATTTTCAAATACTAAGGGAGTTTAATTTGGTAGATATGCCAACAATTGCGGGGTATACTGATATATATGATCGACCCTATGTTGATCCTAAAAAATCGTTACCAGTAATTTTTTACTCAACTCCTGGTATTCTTCTTATGAGGTTTATTGCGTTTGCCTACCTTTATCACTATCTCAATTGGTTTAGTAAAACCGAAGTAATAAGATGGCACAAGGTTCCCAAGGTTCGATTCATAGCTGTTATTGCGATTTGGATTTCCGCATGTATTGTATATCTAATTGATTACGGACTAGGTTTGACATTTCTTTTCTTTTTGAGTTTTACCCACGTGCTTCTTGAATTCCCTTTAAATATGATGTCTATTGTGGGTATTGGAAAAGAATCTATAGCTATCGCCAAAGGTGGGTTTTCAAAGCCTTAAGTAAGTTTTACGAAGGACGCTCCGAATCTAATGCCAATTCATGGTTAAAATTTACCTTCTTCCTTATTGGAAAACGTTTTACTATTTTAGCAACTTCTTTGCGAAATGGTCGTTAAGA
>CAJWAO010000003.1 GCA_913020765.1 uncultured Flavobacteriales bacterium
ATGAGAATGGTCGTCAACTTACTCTGCCGACTCTATTTAAAACGAAAAAAAAAGGCATTCGCTACCTCAAATCATACAGCTGGGTAAAACATCATTGAGGAATTTCAAGGCATAAAAAAAGCCGAGAAATGCTCGGCTTTTGAATTAATTCTCGTTGGTTTAGAATTTTAATGATAATCCCATTTGAAGTGGAGCTCCACCCCATGCACCCAACTCTACGTGTGCTCCTAAGTTTTCTGTAAAGAAAAAGCGTGCACCGAATGCCAAACGAAAGGCAACAGGTACAAGAGCGCCATCTTGCTCAACTTCAATGAATCCTGTAGAAACTCTATTTACATATCTGTAACCAACACCTGCGCCAATATATGCATCTACTAAGTCATTCTGAACAATATGCTTATTCATTCTCAGCATTATTCTCATTCTTTTGGTAGTTAAATCTGAATTCACAAGAGAGTCGGTATTATTAAAGTAACTATCATAATTATAACCTGTTGTTACGTAGTTACCATCTAATCCGATACCAAAGCCATCAGCAACCATATATTCTAGTCTTCCGCCAAAAGCAAATGGACCGCCGTTGACTTTGTAGTTTTGCCAATCATTTCCATCGTCATTCCACAAAACATTTCCTGTAGGCCAGCCAATTCCAGCATCAATTAGAATATTTCCTTTCATTACAGGAGATTGTGCAGAAGCTGAAAAGGTTGTTCCTACGATAATGGTTAGTATTAATAATAATTTTTTCATCTTGATTAATTTAAAGTTTGTGCAAGGTTACGTATAATATTAGTTTGAGTTACACTTTTTTGGGTTATTTAATTTTTTGACGGATTGAGAATGAGATTTTATTGTTTGAAAACGAATATTGTTTTTGTTTTCGCGGTTTATCATTTATTTAAATGAGAAGCACTAATTTTTCAATCGATTGAAGCATGGATATAAATTTTCATTTTTACATTTTGGCTTATTCCTTCACAATTCATTGTTGAGTTGTTTTGTGCAACTAACCGTCATGTGCTTTTATATTCTATTATCTTTAGATAAATTATAAAGTTATGGGAAGGTCACAAGAAACTTTTTTTAAAAAGCAGCGCGAAAAAAATCGTCAAAGAAAGAAAATGGAAAAACTTGAAAAGCGCGAAAATCGCAGGGCCTCATCATCAGGAGGTAGTGAAATAGATTGGGATAGTGCACCTGTAAATACGACTATGACCCAAGAAGAAATGGCGCAAAAAGCACAAAATAAACAAGAGACTACAGATTAAACAACAAAGCATACAAGCTCAATAAAAAAGAAGTCGAAAATCTTTTTAACAATTAATTAGATTTTTACGTTGACGAAGGATCAAAAGTAGGTGTATTCGTCCACAAAATTGAATTGGTAGACTATATTCAAGAAGAGGATACAGTTCACCTTGAGTTAGAACAGGGAAATTGAGGACTTAATGCTGTTAACGTAACGAAGGTCTAATTTTTGTCACCATAGATTTTATACAAAGAGGCTTGAAGCTTCTTTTTTATGTTAAGAACCTTTTGAGCCACTTGAACCCTTTAAAAGGAACATATTTAAATGGTAAATCAATCCATGTGGGAGTTGATGCAACAGCTTTCTTGTGAGTGAAGCATAGAAAGCTATCGTAGCCATGATAGGCGCCATGTCCGCTCTGACCTACTCCTCCAAAAGGAAGATTAGGATTGGCAATATGCATCATTGCATCATTAATACACGCGCCTCCAGAACTTGTTTTGTTTAGTATACTTTTGGCCTCATTTGAACTTCCGAAGTAATATAAGGCTAGCGGCTTCTCAAACTCCTGAATAATATCAATAGCCTCCTCTATCGACTCTATACCTATAACGGGTAGGATTGGTCCAAAAATCTCCTCTTTCATAACAGCATCGTCCATGGATACTCTATCCAGAATCGTGGGAGCAATCTGTAAGGTTTCGTCATTTTTATCGCCGCCATATTTTATTTTTTCTGAATCAATGAGGCCCAAAAGTCGATTGTAATGCCCCTGGTGTATAATTCTAGGGTACATTTCACTACCTAATACATCCCCACCATACATTTTGGTCCATTCTTCATTAATATGGAACATAAGCTTTTCCTTCAAATCATTTGCAACCAATACATAGTCTGGGGCAATGCAAGTTTGACCAGAGTTTATCGTTTTTGACCAAGCGATTCTTTTAGCTGCGACTTTCAAGTCAGCGCTTTTATCAACGATGCAGGGAGACTTTCCTCCAAGCTCTAGGGTAACTGGTGTCAAAAATTCAGCCGCTGCACGCATAACAATTTTTCCAAGCTCACTTCCACCGGTAAAAAAGATGTGATCAAAACGTTTTTTAAATAAGATTTGATTTTCTTTTTTTTCTCCATGAACGATTGAGATGTGTCCCTCCTCAAAGGTTTCCCGTATTATTTTTTCCATAATCTCCGCTGTATGCTTACTATCTGGAGATGGCTTAAGCACTGCACAGCACCCTGAGGATAATACTCCAATCAAAGGTGAGAATAAGAGTAAAAAAGGATAATTCCACGGCGCAATGACTAAACTAACACCAAGTGGTTCGTAATAAATGCGACTTCTAGATGGTCTCAATATCAAGGGTGTTGTAATTTTTCTGGGAGCGCTCCATTTGTAAAGGTTTTTCATGTGTAGCTTTATTTCGTTCACAACAAAGCTGAACTCGGTTAAAAAGGCTTCCTCCGAGGACTTTTTTAGGTCTTTATGAAGCGCCGTTAGAATTTCCTTTTCGTATTTTAAACATGCTTTTAATAGTTTTTGAAGGGCGTTTTTTCTAAAAGAAATTGATTTTGTTTGGTTACTGGCAAAAAAACTTTTTTGCTTTGAAAGTAACAAATCAATAGAAGAATCGGTGAGAAAATTCATACCTCAAATGTAAGAAAAGGTTTTTATTGCTTGTCTTTCGAATCTATGAGTATGGTTACTGGGCCATCGTTGACCAAATTTATTTTCATATTGGCACCAAATTCACCAGTTTGAATTGGCTTTTGGAGTAGGTTCTCTAATTCAGTACAAAAGCCATTATAAATTGGAATGGCGTATTCTGGTGAGGCTGCCTTTATAAAGCTAGGGCGATTGCCTTTTTTTGTTTTGGCATGAAGTGTAAACTGGCTAACAACAAGTATTTCTCCCTCCGTCTCTCTCAGGTTGAGATTCATTTTACCATCAAGATCTGAAAAGATACGAAGGTTACAGACTTTACTGGCGACGTACTCAATGTCATTGCTCGAATCTGAATCTTCTATTCCGATAAAAATAAGTAGTCCTTGTTTTATTTTGGCATGTATCTTTCCATCAATGCTCACTTGGGCCTCTATAACTCTTTGAATTACTGCCCTCATTTAAAATCATTTCGTCGATAATTGTCTCCCGTATCCTCCGACATCAGCTGCATATAGGTCATGTATCTCGAAGAGGCAATTTCCTCATTGTCCACGGCAGCTTTGATTGCACATTTTGGTTCCTCCAAATGCATGCAATTATGGAATTTACACTGTCCAAGTAGGGCCCGCATTTCTGGAAAGTAATGTGCGAAGTGTTCTTTTTCCAAGTCAACAAGGCCAAAGGCCCGTATTCCAGGCGTATCAATTATGAATCCTCCACTTTCAAGTGCATGCATCTCGGAAAAGGTTGTTGTATGTTTACCCTGCGCATGTGCTTGTGATATTTCACCTACTCTCAGCGATAAACTTGCATCTAACGAATTAACAAGTGTGGTTTTCCCAACACCACTATTTCCGGAGATCATTACTTTTTTATCTTTTATCTCTTCTTTCAAGAACGCGATACTAGATTTTTTTTCTGCAACAATGGATTTACAAGGAT
Source organism: uncultured Flavobacteriales bacterium (assembly GCA_913020765.1). GTDB lineage: Bacteria > Bacteroidota > Bacteroidia > Flavobacteriales_D > Crocinitomicaceae > UBA952. Next base: position 3,861 of record CAJWAO010000003.1, read on the forward strand.
AACCCAAGGGTTCATATACCTCAGTTAGGTATTCCATGAGTGCAAGGTCATCGTCACTGTATAAATCTATTTTGTTAAATAAAATTGTCGTTGGTATACGAAAAGACTCTGCTGCAACTAAGAAGCGGTCTATAAACGCGATCTGTGTTTCAGGTGATTTAAGTGTGACCACGAGATATACCCGGTCAACATTTGCTGCAATAATCTGCATTTGCTTGCTAAGATTCGTAGATTTCCGAACTAAATAATTTTTTCGTTTCTCTATGCCTCGTATGGTATATATTATTTCTCCCGATGCATCCATGGTTTTTATGTCAACAACATCACCTGCAGCAATCGGGTTGGTTGTTTTTAATCCCTCAAGCCTAAGCTTTCCCTTTATTGTTGCTTGAATTGTTTGGCCGTCTTCAAGAAGCACTTTGTACCATTTACCTGTTGACTTAATTACTTCTCCGTGCATATTACAAAGGTAAGTGACTTGAGAAGTAAAGAAAAGAAAACGATTGAAATAGTTGTATTTTTGCATGTGTCATTAAACAAATACGGCCTTCTTGGTAAGAACTTAGCGCATTCGTTTTCGAAAGACTTTTTTACTCAATTGTTTCAAGACAAGTCTTTAGCTGCGACATATGACCTAATCGAACTCGATTCTAGTAAAAGTTTGACTACTTTTTTTAAAGAGAAAATAAATACATATCGCGGTTTAAATGTAACTGTGCCATACAAGGAGCGGGTTATGCCATTACTAGATGATATTGATAATGAGGCATTAGTAATTGGCGCAGTCAACACCATTAAAGTGAACGAGTCCGGAAGAATAATGGGTTACAATACCGATGCTTTCGGCTTTCATCAGAGTATCAAGCCTTTTTTGACATTCCATCACCACCGTGCCTTAATTTTAGGAACGGGAGGAGCTGCAAAGGCAGTGGCATATGTATTAGAAAAAATAGGTTTAGAGGTCTTTTATATTTCTAGAAATCCAAAGGGAGCTAAAACCTTTGGATATACAGAGATCAATAAAAATATGATTGATTCTTGTAAGCTAATTGTGAATTGTACGCCTGTAGGCATGTATCCTCACATCAGTAAGACTGTTAATTTCCCCCATCACTATTTAACAAATCACCATTTGGTAATTGACTTGATTTACAACCCTGAAGAGACCCTTTTTTTGCAAAGAGCCTCGGAGCAGGGAAGTATCGTTTTAAATGGGAGGAGCATGCTTGATCAACAAGCTTTGAAAAGCTGGGAACTATGGTCTATGTAATATCCTAGATATGAAGAGGTCTATTTTCAGTAGCAGATAAAGCAGCTTCCTTAATAGCCTCGGTATATGTCGGATGCGGGTGACAAATTCTCGCAAGGTCTTCGGCAGATGCTCTGTATTCCATTGCGGTTACAGCCTCCATAATTAGGTCAGCAGCCCTGGGTGCAATCATGTGAACACCAAGGATTTCGTCTGTAGTTTTGTCCGCTAAAATTTTGATCATCCCATTGATGTCCATACTTGCTCGGGCTCTACCTAGAGCTCTTATTGGGAATGAACCAGATTTGAATTCAACATTATCTTCAATAAGTTCTTGCTCTGTTTTACCCACTGCAGCAATTTCAGGCCATGTATATACAACACCAGGAATTAAATTATGATTGATATGGGGCTTTTGTCCTGAAATAAATTCCGCTACATAGACTCCTTCTTCTTCAGCTTTGTGAGCGAGCATTGCACCACGTACCACATCGCCAATTGCATATATATTTGGTACGTTGGTTTGAAGATTTTCATTTACAATAATTTGCCCTCTATCATTCGCATCAACTCCGGCTCCTTTCAGGTTAAGCCCTTCAGTGAACGGTTTTCTTCCAACGGCGACTAAACAATAATCCCCTTCGATTTCAACCTCTACTCCTTTCTTATTTAATGCCTTAACGAGTACTTTTTTACCATTATTTTTGACAGATTGAACCCGATGTTCCATGTGGAATTTAAATCCATCTTTTTTAAGAATTTTCGCAAAATCTTTCCCTATGCTGATATCCATTGTTGGTAAAATTTGTTTTGCAAATTCGATTACCTCCACTTGACTACCAAGTCTTTTATATACGGAACCAAGTTCCAATCCAATAACACCGGCTCCAATAACCAAAAGCTTTCCGGGTATCTCTTTCATTTTCAGTGCCTCAGTGCTCGTGATGATTCTTTTTTTATCCGGTTCCATTCCCGGAAAATAATTTGGTTTCGATCCGGTTGCAATGATGATATTTTTTCCTTCAATTTTAGTTTTCTTTTTTTCATCAGATAGTACCTCGATGGTGTTACTATCCAGGAAAGTTCCAATACCATGTATCACATCGATTTTATTTTTATCCATTAGGAATTTAACTCCATCACAGGTTTGACTAATGACTTCATCCTTACGCTCCATCATCTGTTTGAGATTTACTTTCGGATTTTCGACTTCAATGCCATGCTTTTCAAAAGTATGCGTAGCATTGTGAAAGTGCTCAGATGAATCTAGCAATGCTTTCGATGGAATGCATCCAACATTTAAGCAAGTTCCCCCAAGCGTAGCATATTTCTCAATGAGTGCAGTTTTCATTCCAAGCTGAGCGCTTCTAATTGCTGCTACATAGCCTCCAGGTCCAGATCCAATAACAATGACGTCGTACATAGTTTCAAATTTTACGTAAAGGTAAGAAACATCAACTATTATTTTTGCATGTATCTACTATGTTTTATACTTAATAATGGGTGATTTAACATCAGCATATTAGATTCCTTGAATGGACTTCTCTACTTTTGTCACAATGAAAACGATTTTAATATTTGGAGCGGGCTGGTTGGGGAATGCCGTTGTTGAGGAATTGGCCTCATTACAACATAAAATTATTGTTGCTTCTCGCAGAACAATATCTCAAAAAACCCATCCGAACATTGAATACTGTAAAATATTTTTTAATGCCCAATCTGGAGCTGTAGAATTTGAGGTTCCAATACCTCAAAAAGTTAACGATATTATCGTCATGCTTCCACCAACGCAGATGATAGACTATGCGCATACGATAGATTCCATATGTAGACAATTTCCTTCAGTGGAAAATTTTATTTTCACAAGTTCTACGGGGGTGTATGACAATCATTCTGGCACTGTGAATGAAGACGGTAAATTGAATAAAGTTCATCCTGTCTTGCTTGCCGAACAAAAAATCCAGATTACTTTTCCAAACAATGCCTCCATACTTAGACTCGCAGGGCTAATTGGAAATGATCGCCACCCTGTTCGTTATTTCCTAAATAAGAAAATCAATTCAAACGGTAATGCGCCAGTTAATTTGGTTCACAGAAAGGACATCTTAAGGGCCCTAAATCTCTTGCTTGAAAATCCGCGTCCAGGTATTTACAATTTATGCTATCCAGCTCATCCTACTAGGAGTGATTATTATGGCGAAATTGCCCGTAAAATTTTTCGAACCGAGCTAGCATTTGAGGACTGCGGAGAGGGTAAAGTGATAAATGGCTCAAAATTTGCAAATACTTTTCATTATGAATATAAGTATGATATTCGTGATATTGAGCACCTTCAGGGGGTCGGTCTAGACAACAAATAATTTTTTTTAACGTCATACTAGTAATGCGGTACATTGTCTATTTCTTATTTTTCACTTATTCGCTCTGTGCAAATGCCTCACACATTATAGGAGGTGACATCTATTATGATTATTTAGGCAATAACAATTACAAATTTGTACTTACCCTGCACCGTGATTGTGCCTCAGATGGAGCAGAGTTCGACAACCCCTTGATGCTGTCTGTCTATGTTGCAAATGGTAATCCCTATCAGACCATTCAAGTTCCATTTACAGGTAGTGTTTTTATTCCACTGGACTTTGACAATCCTTGCGCAACTGCGCCGAGTGGAATATGTGTAGAGCGTGCGATTTATGAAACTGTGTTAAACCTACCTCCGATTCAAGGTGGATATGATGTTAGTTACCAGCGATGTTGTAGAGGGCCTGAAATCGTGAATATCATTAATCCTGATGATACTGGGCTCACTTTAACAACACATGTTCCAGGAATTGAAACAGGTTTCACGGATAATAGTAGTCCCCGATTTACCAACTATCCTCCCTTTTTACTTTGTAATAATGAACAAATCGTTTTTGACCATGTTGCGACTGACCCTGATGGAGATCAACTAGTCTACTCAATGGCGACTCCATTCTCAGGAGGGAGCTCTTTTGACCCTGCACCGATTGCCCCGGCTCCTCCTTATTTTCCAATTCAATGGAGTGGTGGGTTTGCCGAACAAAATCCTTTGGGACCTGGGTCTTCAACTCAAATCGATGCTAACGGCCTATTACTTGTGAATCCGAATCTAATGGGTTTGTTTGTGGTAGGCGTTCGTGTTCAAGAATTTAGGAACGGGATGCTCATTGGTGAGACGATTCGAGATTTTCTCTTTAAGGTAATGGATTGTAATATAACCATGCAGGCAATACTTCCATTGCAGGAGGAACTTTCGACCTTTGTCTCTTACTGTCAGGGATTGACAGTGCAGTTTGAAAACAACTCTTACGGAGGGTCTTCTTACGCTTGGGATTTTGGTGTTTTAGAGCAATCTAATGATGTGAGTACAGCATTTCAACCAACATATACGTACCCTGGTCCAGGAGATTATTTGGCAACTTTGATCGTGAATCCGGGAATGACATGTACCGATACAGCATACATGTCTATTACCGTAGGAAACCCGTTTTCAGTGGGATGGACCACGGAGGATTCAATTTGTATAACAGGTAATGCCTTTGATTTTAATTTACTTTCAAGCAATGAAAATGCGAGCTTTGAATGGTCTTTTGGATCAGATGCAAGTATTGAAAATTGGACAGGTACGAATGTGCCCATAGTGAGCTTTTCGAACCCTGGATTTCATACGATTTCTTTGTCTGGAAATGATGGCGATTGCACTACAACTTTCGAGGATTCGATCTATATTTTTGATGAACCAGCCGTAAGTATTGATTTACCTGATGAACTTACCTGTTTAGGTTTAACAATTGACTTTCAAAGTACACTTTTGAATGTGACAAGCATTCAATGGGACTTTGGAGATGAATCTACTATTGATGACCAAAGTAACTTGAACAACCCAAGTTACTCTTTTCCGGGCCCCGGTACCTACACGGTTCAGCTGACTGGCGCAAATTCACCGAATTGTTTAGATACGGCAGAGGTAGTTATAGAGGTAGAGGAAGAGTTATTGATGGATATGGAGCACAGTGATTCGCTTTGTATCACAGATGGATTTTATGATTTCCAAGCAACGGTTAGTGGTCCTGAGGATGCATCTTTTGTTTGGGATTTCGGTCCCAACGCCTCGCTTCAGAACTCTAGCGAGCTTTCTGTGTCAGGGATTCAATTTTCAAGTCCAGGATTTCACTCGATAACTCTTACAGGGACTCATGATATCTGTGTTGACTCTATTGAATCCTTGCTTTATGTTTTTTCCGAACCGTCCATTGATTTTGGAGTTGTAGACGGAGTCTTGTGCGCTCCTGAAGTGGCTCAATTTATTAATTTGAGTCAGGCGGAAGGAGAGGTGATTTATACCTGGGAATTTGGTGATGGAGGCACCTCAAACCAGACTAGCCCTGCATACCCTTACAGTGCGATTGGTGATTACAGTGTTGGTTTGACTTTAATTTCTTTGGAGGGTTGCATAGATACACTCTATCTTCTACAACAAGACTTAGTCAATGTCTACCCTTCTCCAACAGCTGGATTTACTGTAAATCCAAATCGGATTGACGTGTGTGACAATGAGGTTCTATTTATTAACCAATCTATTGGCGCAAGTTCTTATGCTTACTATTTTGATCAAGGACAATACATGACAAATGAATCAGATTTCACCCATTATTATACGCAATCTGGTTCCGATTACCCTCTGCAAATAGCGTACAATGAATTCGGATGTGCTGACTCAATTCGTGCCGAGGTATTTGTAGAGCCATTTACCATATACATACCAAATACCTTCATTCCTGATGAAGACGGACTGAATGACGTTTTTACACCCATTACTGATTTTGAAATTCATGAATGGGATTTAAGTATTTATAGTCAATGGGGTGAGCTTATTTACTACAGTCAAGAATATGCAAATGCTTGGGACGGCACATTCAAAGGTAAGCGCTGTCAAGATGGAACATATATTTACGTGTTGAAATATAAATCTTGTGCGAATCCTATTGAATCGAAATTGATAAAAGGTTTTGTTAACTTGATACGTTAAATAGCTTTTTTCTTTAGTTCGAAATTACGTCCTAGGTAGACACGTCTTACTTGTTCGTCTGATGCTAAATCCTCAGCAGTTCCAGATTTCAATATACTTCCCTCGAATAACAGATAGGTTCGATCTGTTATTGAAAGTGTTTCTTGAACATTGTGATCGGTAATTAAAATCCCAATATTTTTCTTTTTTAAGTCTGAAACAATGCTTTGAATATCTTCGACAGCAATGGGGTCAACCCCCGCAAAGGGCTCATCTAAGAGTACAAATTTCGGGTCTGTAGCCAAAGCGCGTGCAATTTCAGTCCTTCTTTTTTCTCCTCCTGAAAGTCGATTGCCCAAAGTCTTTCTAAAATCATTTAGGTTGAATTCGTCAAGAAGCGCTTCGAGTCGTTCCTTTCTTTCACTCGGTGATTTCTCAGTCATCTCTAAAATCGCCATAATATTGTCCTCAACGCTCAGTTTTCGAAAAACTGAAATTTCTTGGGGCAGATACCCAATTCCCATTTGGGCCCTTTTATACATCGGGAGCTTCGTGATTTCCGCGTCATTGAGATAGACCTTTCCGATATCGGGTCTTACCAAGCCAACAATCATGTAGAATGATGTTGTTTTTCCTGCCCCATTTGGACCCAATAACCCCACTATTTCACCTTGATTAACCTCAATAGAGACACCGTCAACCACTTTTTTCCCCTTGTAGCTTTTTTGGATGTTATTTGTGTAGAGTTTCATGTCTTCAATGTACTAAAAATTGAGCGTAAATCTCGCGCGAATTCCTAGAGGATGTGTGTTTTCATCCAAGTAGCTCATTCTCCATACAAGATCCACTCTGAAAAATTTGAATAGATTTTCTATCCCAATGGTCGACTCTGCGTAAGGTATCCTATTGAATTCTTTGATAAAGTCGGGAAACAACATATTGACCTCGTGCCTTTGACTCAATGCCCCATATGCCAATCTTCCTGAAGTTACTAGTCTCAGATTCAATTTTTTGACAAGGGGTAGTTTATTCATGAAAAAGCCATCCCAATGGTTTTCTAAATAAAATCCTGTATACCGGTCACAGACAAATTCTAAGAAATTTAGTTTGTTAAAGGCAGATGTCATTAGCCAAAGTGATTGATTCCCAGGAATGGCATGAAGCAGCGGGTATGCCACATTTCCAAATATTGCCCCAATATTGGCACCGTACTCGATACGTCCAAGAATCCCAATTTGTGTTCTATGCTCCAGATTGAGTTCTATTTTTTGATAATTATATTCACTTCCTAATAGATCTTTGACACCGAAGATGGCTTGAATGGAAATGGCAGGAAACTTAGAACGAATGCTCGTGCGATCGAAAGAACCCGAAATAAATTCTTCGTCTTTAGCCCACCTTATGACGGTTTTAAACTCCGTTGTCGTGATTTGATTAATTGTATCAAGTCCTTCATTGGCATTAGGCCTTAAGAAATTTGCTACCCCTAAGGGATTGAACGCTTTCCATTCACCTCCGATGAAGAAAACAATGTCCTTACCGAAATCTTTTTCAATACTTGTTCCTGCTTTTTTTAGAAATGTAAGTTTATCAAATGGGGCAGTACTAAAAAGAGTGGTAAAGGTGTTTCCAACACCAATTGCGTAGGGGGATAATCCAATTTGTTCAATATCGTAGTTATAATATAAGGAAAGGATTCCTCTTTTTTTTGGACTGATGTTTGCGCGAAATGTGGCTCCATATTTCCATGCTTTATCACCAAATCCATAGGCCCCTTTGATTCCGAGCTCTATTCTTTTGGAAAATGAATTTGATGTTCTTACGGAAAGTGCTGTTCTGAACTTTTCAACAGGATTTGTACTTGCCAAAGAATAGATATCTCCCAGTTCTATTTTTCCAATTTGATAGAATCCGCTGGCCGCTAGATAGGTAATGTTTTTGAGTCGTTTGAAATACGGATTCGTATTGAGAGAATCAATCATATCGCCAATACCCTCCTCTTGTTCAGAAAGCTTTAGAGGCCTGAGCATCATCCATTCTTCCTTTGATTTCTCTTTTGCATCTTCCGCAACTTCAACGGTGCTGTTTGAGTTGTAAAATTTTTTCTCTCGTTCTTGATTTACAGTGAATTCACTTCGCTGGCTCGATTTCCTTGCAAAGAAACCACTTAACTTACCTCCCTTTGAAAGCTGAACATCTGCAATGAGATTTTCCTTACTTAACATCCATGTGGATTGATTAACTTGCTCAAATTCATGTACAAAATAGAAGTCATTCACGAAATTTAAATTGACATCAGGCGATACATTTGCACTGAATTTTTTAACCGCAAAAGTTGTGTCATGTATCCACATTGAACCTGAAAATGTGAGGGCTCCTTTTCGCTTTGGAATAAACCTCAAATTATAGCACCAATGCTTGTCTATAAAGCTTGAGTCTTCTAAATAGTATTTATAAAAAAATCTAGAATTGTTTGCGATTGGACTAATAAAGGATTTGCCAAAAATAGTATAAATATTATCGTATATATTGAGGTCAAGATACATGTCTCCCAAAAAGGTATTTAATTCTAGGTTTTCGACTCCTGTCGTTCTGGTGGCCTCGATTATTTCTTTTTTTGCTCGGGGTTTGTTTTTGTAGTAAAAACGAGAAATGGTTTCATTTAGGATGAGGGGCAGGTATTTATTTCCGGTTTCCGTGGAGTCTAAATAATTGAGAAGCACATTGAGCTTTTTGATACGTTTATTTTCTGCTATATCGTTCCTAATATTATTTAAATCAAATTGAATTTTTGTATACAATTTATATGCATAGCTGTCGAGCTTCTTTTTGTCGTTCTTATGCTTATTTGCAATCAGATTTCTGTGCAGAATTGTTGAAGGAAGCTCGTCTGGAGCGCGAACTGTAACCTCCTTAAAATCGATAAAAATACTTTTCAAATAAATTGTCAACTCACCATTCTTACTTTTAATATTTTTCTCAACTGTCGAACGGTCAATTTTCTTTTTTTGATACCCTGCAGCGGAGATTTCAAGCGTATCATCGTTTTCCTTTGGTATAATCCTGAAACGCCCTGCCGAGTCTGAAAGTGTTGCTGTTTTCGATGGAATTGCCTTTACCACCGCGAATGGTAGTGTCGTTTTCGATTTTAAATCTACGATACGGCCTTTGATAACTTGTTGCTGCCCAAATCCTGTAAACGAAAAGAGTATTACGATAAAAACAATCGAAATTCGATTTGCTTTATTCATCCTCTGAGTTTTTTGCTACTCTTTTTGAGACCAAAATCCCTATTTCATATAGAATAAAAATAGGAATAGAGACAATTACCTGTGAAATAATATCTGGTGGGGTGATGATAGCAGAAAGAATCAGGATTCCCACAATCGCGTGCTTTCGGTATTTGATCAAAAACTCTGGGTTGAGAAGCCCAATACGGGTCATAAGATAGGACACAACAGGTAGTAAAAAAAAGAGTCCTGTATAAAAAACAGTTGACAGAATCATACTCATATAAGAGCTAATTGTGAAATCATTTCTAATCTCGCTCGAGATTTGATAAGACCCAAAGAACTGAATACTCAGCGGTGCAACCACAAAATAACCAAATGAAATCCCAAAGAAGAATAACATACTAACGTAGAAGACAATTCCTTTTGCCATTTTCTTTTCACCAACTTTCAGTCCTGGTTTGAGAAAGGCCCACATTTGATAAAAAATGAAGGGAAAACCTACAACGAGACCTCCCATAAAGCTCATCATTAATGCATAGCCAAATTGTCCTGAGACCGTCATGCTTTGCAGTTGAACAGGAATATCCTCAACGCATGTTCCCAGATAATGACACATGATACGGAACGAAAAGAAATCTTTTTTTTTCATGGACATGAATACATTGTTCATGATCCACTCCTGGAAGGTCCAGATGACAATTCCAATAAGGATAACAGCTATTGCAGAGCGAATCAGTCGCCACCTAAGCTCCTCTAAGTGCTCGATAAATGACATTTGGTCTAAATCAGCTTTGCCTTTTCGATCTTTCAACATCCGCATTAATGAAGTACAAATTTAACCAAAAGCCGTTATAATCAAGCACAATAGAACAATTGCTGAAAACAAATTTAACAACGTAAATCATTTACGATCTATCAAGGTAGTTTTGTTTAAAACTTACGCTTTATGATAAAATTTCAAATTAAAAAACTCGAGTTCAACTCTTTGAATGATTGGATAACCATGCAAGGCGCTATCGTGAAAGGTTACCTTAAAAGTGAATACACTTTAAGGGTGGACGTATCTCAAATAAATAGAATTCTTAATGTCATCCAAAAACTTAATCCGGAGCATTCGATTTATGATTTTTTATCGTCTTATACGCAAAACGAGTACAGTGAATACAAATTTGACTTTAAAGGCCTTTTGAGCACCGATGTTTCATTTTCAGAATTGCAAGCTCAAAGTGATCAAGCTGAGCTCCGCCTGATTCGCGCCTAAGGTTGAATAAAAACGGTTTCTTCGTTTACCTGTTCTGGTTCGATTTTGATGATGCCTTGTCCTACTTTGTTTAACAGTTGCGCTTTGATATCCAAAACAGCAACTCCCGCTTGTCCCAATTGATAGATGTCATTATAATTGAAAGTTGCAAGACCAGCGGCATTCGTGAATGCCGTATCATAAACTGCAACCAACTGAACGGGTGGATTTTGCGTATTTGTTCCGTATAGTACAACCATTGCACCCTCAACGACAGCGTTACTTTCGTCTCGAACATATATGTTCGCTATCGTATCTGCCTTCTTTCTACAAGAGGACATACCTGCGATAGTGATTACTATAAAAGTTAGAGGTAGTAAATAGTGCGTTAGTTTCATGATTCCTTAGTTTGGTAAGTATATAGTTTCAACAGATGTTGTATGTATCCTGCATCTGGTGTATCCTGCTGCTTCTTTATTATTTGATTTCACTAGGATATCAAAATATCCAGTTGTTTCAATTATAGCATCATCATTAAAATAGTCATCCAATATGAACGTAGTAAACCCAGAACTATTCGTGTACGTTGTATCTACATAATTAGGAGTCATTTCAGAAGGGTTAGCTTGTAGGTCAGCGATGATTATGACCTTTGCTCCATAAACCAATTGATTAGTTGCTGAACGAACAAAGACTTTTAAAATTGCTGGGCTGTCGTCTTTACAACCCACTATAAATAATAGTAAAAGTGTCAAGCTGATGGATAATAATTTCTTCATTTTTCTAGTTCTAGGCTCAAAGTTAAGCTAAATATTTTTTAATCTATACGGTTTAATTCCAAAAGTGTTACTGTAGCACCAATTCAACACGGTTGTCAATTTCTTCTTGAAGTTCAACAGTTTCTTCTGCTGCCAGACCTGCTTTTTGAGCTTTAACCTCAACAATAGCAACACCCGACTGTCCTGGTTGGTATATTCCATCTAAGTTGAAAAACGCAATTCCGTCTCCATTGGTTGCTTCCTCATAATCAATTAGAAGAAGATTATTGCCCGAATTGTCAGGTGGAACTCCCATTACTTTCACATTCGCTTCTGAAACAACTGAACCTGAAATGGTTTTCACCTCCACGCGTAAGGTTGTCGGTTTGGACTTGTAGCAAGAGGTCAAAGTCATAAGAATTAAGCCTAACAAACAAGAAAATCGCATTGGCATACAAAAATGTTTTTGTTGTACTTTTGTATATTACATTTAACTCTATACAAAAGTTACAGAAGCTAAGGAATGATTGAACAAATTCGAAAAATAGGAAACGAACTATCTGGTTTTGAATTTAAAGCCGCCGAAGACGCGGAAAAGTTCAGAATTCAATTTTTAGGCTCTAAAGGTCAGATTAAGGGGCTATATACGATGCTTCGCGAGGTTCCAAATGAGCAAAAGAAAGAGATGGGTCAGCAGATTAACGCTTTAAAGTTAAAAGCCGAAAAAATGCTTGATGAGGCAAAGAAAAAACTTGGAGGATTATCAACGAATCAAAATAAGGAGGATTTGACGCGGCCTGCCGCCAAACTTCCGCTCGGAAGTCATCATCCATTATCAATTGTCCGAAGAGACATCATTGATGTTTTTAGAAAAATTGGCTTTTCAATTTCAGAGGGGCCTGAAATTGAAGATGATTGGCATAATTTTTCAGCCTTAAATTTCCCGCCTGAACATCCCGCTAGAGATATGCAGGATACTTTTTTTATTAAAAAAGGAGAAAATGAAATTGCATTAAGGACCCATACAAGCTCTGTTCAGGTTCGCGTTATGGAAAATAACCAACCTCCAATCAGGACAATATCTCCTGGTCGTGTTTATCGCAATGAGGCGATTTCAGCAAGAGCCCATTGTTTTTTTCATCAAATAGAGGGTCTTTACATTGACGAGGGTGTTTCCTTTGCGGATTTGAAGCAAACACTATTATTTTTCGCTCAGGAAGTGTTCGGTAGCTCAGCAAAAATACGCTTAAGACCGAGCTACTTCCCGTTCACAGAACCTAGCGCCGAGGTAGATGTATCGTGTACAATTTGTAAGTCTAAGGGTTGTAATGTCTGTAAATATTCCGGTTGGTTGGAAATTTTGGGTTGTGGTATGGTAGATCCAAATGTGTTGGAGGCCTCAGGAATTGATTCAAAAAAGTATTCAGGTTTCGCCTTCGGAATGGGCGTAGAGAGAATTGCACAGCTGAAATTTAAGGTCAATGACTTAAGAATGTATTCAGAAAATGATTTGCGTTTTCTTGAACAATTCAAATCCACACTTTAATGCCTTGGACTCCACTTTCATCGAAAGAAACTTTGGCAGGGTTTTTTACAGAAAATGCACCTCACATTATTTTTAAGCACAGCCCGAGGTGTGGCATTTCAGCGATGGTTTTGAGGCGTTTTGAAAGATCCAATATATTTAAGAATTCAAACGAAAACTTCTGGCTTCTGCATGTAATTGAAAATAGAGAGATATCAAATGCTTTAGCAACTGATTTTAATGTAAGACATGAATCTCCGCAGGTATTGGTCATCTATCAAGGGGAGCTTTTGCATCATTCAGCGCACTCCGAAATTGATGCCAATCAAATTGAAACCGTAATAAATGGTCTAAAATGAAAAAAATAGGAGCAATTGTACTGGCGATTGTATTAGTGATCGCATTCGTCCTTCCTTATATCGGAAAAAATCAGACGGATAATGAGAATCCCATTGATTTTGGTTTTAACTCCTCTAGCACCTATTTGGCTGTTCAGAAAGGAACCCCATTTGTGTTTGAGGCCAATGTAGGCCAGAATATTGATCGAATTGAACTCTCTTTGAATGGCAATCTTGTCAAATCATGGAATTCAGAAGGGGAAATAACGTGGACAGATGCACAAGTTTTAACTCTAAAAATCGAAACAGAATCTTATAAAATGGGAACTTATTCGATTGAGTTACGCGGGTTTTCGTCAGAAGATCTCGTTTATAATGACGAACGATTTCTGTTTGTAAATGCAAAAAATGCGCTCCAGGAGCAAGAGTTTGAGTTATTAGATACCCATCCTCATAATCCCGATAATTTCACTCAAGGATATGAGTTTTTTAATGATAAACTTTTCGAGTCAACAGGTAATCCGCGCCAAATGAATACGACCATGGTTGCGGAAATTGAACGAACAACAGGTCGTTCGATCCGAGAGGTAAAACAATACAATCCGATTTTTGGTGAAGGGATTACCATACTTGATTCAAAGATATATCAGATTTCATGGCAAGATGAAAAATGTTTCGTTTATGATTTGGTCGGCTTTACCGTTATAGATACATTGAATTATCAAGGTGAAGGTTGGGGCTTGTGCAATGACGGAAAAAACCTCATTATGTCTGATGGAACCAACCAGTTGACATTTCGTGACCCAAATAATTTTGAAGTATTAAAAACCATAGAAGTTCACTCTGATCGAGGACCAGTCACAAATTTGAATGAGCTTGACTACGTCAATGGTAAAGTTTTTGCGAATATATGGATGAGTGAACAGCGATTTCAACATGATACGCGTATGAATCTTTCAAAGATTGTTGTCATTGATCCAAAAACAGGAGCGGTAGAAAGGTATATTGACCTACAAGAAATTTTGAGAAAAGCATCAGTAACAAATGTTCCTAATGGAATTGCTTACAGGAAAAGTACAAATTCCTTTTGGTTAACAGGAAAGTATTGGGATCAGGTTTATGAGATTGCCTTGAAGTCTAAAAGTATATAGGCCTAGCATTCATTTTTCCGTTTGCGTAAATCAATGCCGGAAAGGGGATTTTTAAGGTGTTCAATGACTTAAGTAAGCCCTTTAAAAACTTTGATTTCACATTCAGCCGGCTTAAGTCAACATCCAATGAAAAAAGAAACTCTCGATGACTCGTAATCCCTCCGTAGCTCATTGCGTCACCCTTTAATCTTCCTCTGATGCTATGTCCAAAGCTGAGCATCATCCAATCAGGCCATTTATCCAGCCCCATTTGTCCAGGAGAAAAGCTCAGCCAATAGGTTTGTCCATTATAATCTTTGAGGACGGATTCGATGAAATTGCTCCCAAGAACTTCTGGCCTTTGAATTGCAAAACGAGTTTGATGAAATGAAAACTTCGGTTTAAAAATTTGCGCCTGTAAATAGTGCTCTTGAAAAACATACAGTCCAACCCCAAGTGCATTAAATCCCATATCGCTCAGCGAAAACCCCCAGGACTCACTGAAGCCATCGAGTATCTCGATACCCGTAAAATAGGTGAGACCAATACCCGCTGCCAATAAAAGACTTTTCTTTTCTTTTAGACCTGTCCATGAAAAGAGAGCATCTAGCCCTCGTGTTACATGATAGCAAGAAAAAGTGTGGCCTAGTTTATCCATTTGCATCCAATTTTTAGCATCATTGAAGAGGTGAAAGGATATTTGGCTTTGTTGACCATACCACAATTTTCCGAGGCCGTATAGACTCCCCGCGCTTAAAGCTCCTACGCTGGCCGTGGACCATGTAAATTTCTGTATTGAAAATTCAGTATCCGATGAGTCTTGAAGGTCTTGGGCCAAAACCTTAGTCATCACAGTAAAGAGAAGGAAAAATAAAATTAGCCTCATGCCTCGAATTTAGAGAATATATCCTAGATTTCTACGTTATCATATTTACATTAATTAATGTAAAAACCAACATTACATGGGAAATAGTAGAAAAGATTGGAATGATATTAAAAGTAACGATAGTTGGTCGATATTTAAAATCATGTCAGAGTTTGTTGAAGGGTTTGACCGAATGTCTAAAATAGGGCCTTGCGTTTCTATTTTCGGTTCCGCCAGAACACCGGAAGAAAACCCACATTATAAATTGGGCGTTGATTTGGCCGAGGAATTATCGAAGAGAGGATATGGTATTATTTCGGGGGGTGGACCTGGTATTATGGAGGCAGCGAATCGAGGCGCACAGAAAGGTGTGGGACCCTCAGTTGGCTTGAATATTGACCTGCCATTTGAGCAAAATCATAACCTTTATATTGACCCTGCTCATAATCTAGAATTTGATTATTTTTTTGTTCGAAAGGTCATTTTTGTGAAGTATTCTCAGGCCTTTGTCGCACTTCCAGGAGGGTTTGGAACACTTGATGAGTTATTCGAGGCACTTACATTAATTCAAACGAAGAAAATTGCGAGGCGCCCTGTTGTTCTTGTTGGGAAAGAATATTGGTCGGGAATGACAGATTGGATTAAAAAGACAATGTTAGATGCGGAGCGAAATATTTCTCTAGAAGACTTAGATTTATTTTGTTTGGTCGACACGCCAGAGGAGGCTGTTGAATATATTGAAGATTTCTTTACGACTCATTCCTTGACACCCAACTTCTAATTCTTTAAAAGACTCTATATTTACGTTGTGAAAAACAAGTCCAAGTCCACATTCAAACCTAGGATATTTATTGTGATCAAGCAGTTTTTTTGGTCTCGTACATTCTTATTAAGCATACTTTTTCTCTTATTGCTTTATGGTGGCATTCTTTTTGGGACGATGCGTTATCTCAATGTATTCACAAATCATGGTGAAGAAGTCGCGGTGCCCAATCTTTTGGGATTGTCTGCTGTCGATGCAAAGATGGAACTAGAGGAGTTGGGACTTAGTTATGAAATACTTGACAGCATATACGACCCGAATCAGCCGAATGGTATTGTGAAAGAGCAAATGATTCAGCCGACCGCCTTATCGAAAGTTCATGTTAAAACAGATCGTGTAATTGGACTGAGGCTTTCTAAGAATCGAGAGCTCACTGAAATGCCTGACCTTTTATATGAAGAGGCAGAGTTTGCCAAGGGTAAATTGACTAGTAGAGGATTTAAATATCATATAGAATATGAACCTACTACTGAGGCAGATGGCTCTGTCCTTGAACAAAAATATGATGGACTGACGATAACATCGGGAACTAGAATATTAAAAGGTTCCGAAATTACGCTTGTTGTTGGTCGAAATGAAATAGGTGTGCGACTTGAGCTTCCAAATCTTGTCGGAATGAATTATTCAAATGCAATCAATTTATTGGCGAGTACTGGATTTCAATCATATTCAACGATTTGTAATGACTGCGAAACCAAATTAGACACACTGAACGCAATAGTTTTTGGTCAATCCCCTGAGTATTTTGAAAATAAATTACTTGAGAGGTCCAAACACATTACTGTTCTAATAAATGCTGGAAATGCAGCGTCAGAAAACTCTTTCGAATGAAAACATTACGTTGTCTTTTCATCTTGGCTCCGTTATGGCTTTTAAATTTGGTTAGTGGACAAATTGAACTTGGACCACTGACTCAAAATTATGATCAAAACGTTCTACCTCAGCTAAAGATAGGAACCATTGATAGTTCTTTTATTTATTCAACAGATACTGTAGTACTTCCTTTTTTTGACGATTTTACAACCAATAAAATACAACAGTATATTCCCGATTTCTCTAGTTCACTTGCAACAAGTGAACTATATTATTACTTGATTGATCAGGCAACAGCTTTACCTTTAGCCAATGATTTGTTTTTTACAAACCAGGTGACGTTTCATAGGTATTTTGATCCTGCTGAAGGAACTTTTACAGATACCATTTTTACTCCTCAAGCAATCAATATTGCTGACTTTTCCTCTTACCCTGTCGATTATGAACCTGTTGATTTATATCCTCCGTATTACATTTATGACACATTAGGTCCTGGAGATGAATCTGATACAGTTTGGATTCAGAATCCACCTTTTTTTCAGGATTCAGCGCGTCAATTTTTCTTACCTGTTTCAGATCCAAGCCTTTTGTGGGTTGACAATTATGTTTATCATAACTACAGATTCGGTGACCATCCAAGAACACTTGGTGTTATGACCTTCGATGGCCTTGATGAAAGCGGATATCCTTATGCCATAGGAACAACCTCCTCTGGATATGCAGATGTATTGACATCTAAACCAATTGATTTATCAGGAATGAGCCCTGCCGATTCTGTTTATATATCCTTTATATATCAACCTCAGGGATTTGGAGATGAACCTGAATCTACCGATTCCCTTCTCTTAGAATTTTTTGATTCTGCCAATAATCAGTGGAATAGAATTTGGGGTGACACAGGAAGAAATGTTTCACCTTTTCGTATTGTACACCTCCCGCTTACAGGAAATAATTATTTCACAGATGCTTTTCAATTTCGGTTTAGAAATTATGGTGGCCTTTCCGGGTCTTTGGATCATTTTCATCTAGATATGGTTTATCTCAGAGAAGCAACCCCACCTGCATATATAGATACTGTTTTCAAGGACTTTTCCTTTGTTTACCCTGTGAATTCTCTGTTAAATGATTATACCTCGGTGCCGTGGGATCACTACAAAGAATCCATCGACAACAAAATGAGCGCTGCTATGGAGGTCGTTGTTTTTAACGGAAGCAGTGGTCCTGAAAATTACCAAGATGGCGCTGTAGAAATATCTTATGCTGGTGTGAGCGAGGGTGATTTTATTTTACAAGGTTTTACTTTAGCGGAGCAACAAATTAATTATGCTGCTTTGGATTTTGCTACCTCATACCATGACCTGAAGTCAGGTTACGAATTCCCGAGAGATTTATC
Organism: uncultured Flavobacteriales bacterium; assembly: GCA_913020765.1. GTDB lineage: Bacteria > Bacteroidota > Bacteroidia > Flavobacteriales_D > Crocinitomicaceae > UBA952. The sequence goes on from CAJWAO010000003.1 coordinate 22,257, forward strand.
AGGAGTCTATGAGGAATTTGATGTTAGAGTGAATGCCTCTGCGCAATATCCAAACTATGAGCCTAATGATTCTACGGCGTTCACCCAAGGGTTTTATAATTTTTACAGTTATGATGATGGTTCAGCTGAGGCGGCTTTTGGCCCTACCGGAGCTCAGGCGAGACTTGCCATTCATTTTGAAGCTTATCAGCCTGATAGCCTTATTGGGGTAAAATTATGTTTTGTACCTTCAGTAAATGATGTTTCAAATAAGCTTTTTCTACTAACCGTATGGGATGATGAAAATGGAGAACCAGGAGCTGTTTTATATGAAGATGATGTTTTCAATCCTCGGAATCCGACCTACAGTCAGGATAAGAACCAATACCTGGATTACTATTTTATCGATACCATGAAGGTTCCCGTTGGTAATTCTTTTTTCATTGGATGGAGACAACTTGATCCCGAGCGCCTTAATCTTGGATTTGATAGAAATATTGATCAATCTGATGAGATTTTTTATAGTGTTAACGGGGGTGTTTCTTGGCTGGTTTCTCCTTTTTCAGGAAGCGCGATGGTCCGACCAATCTTCTCCACTCAGATGGATGCTTCGCTAGGGCTTATTGAACCGGAAACTGAAAGTATTCAAATTTTGATATTTCCCAACCCTGTGCGCGATGAAGTATTTATAAAGAATGCTGGTGAATCTTTGAATGAAAAATTGTTGCTTGATGCAGCAGGCAGAGTGCTGATGAGCACGATGGAGGATTCATTCGATCTTCAAACATTGGATTCGGGAATCTATTTTATTTCAGTCCCTCAACACTCTGAAAAACGATATAAAGTAATTAAGCTGTGACCGAAGATGAATCCATAGAGTCAGAACAGGAGGATTTGTATGAGCACTTCAGGTTTCAAGCAGACCCTCGCCAAGAACAGATTAGGATAGACAAATTTTTAGGGGTACGATTGGCAAATACCTCTCGTAACAAAATTCAAATTGCTGCAAGAGAAGGAAATATTTTGGTCAATGGTGAAAAAGTAAAACAGAATTATCGCGTTAAGCCTGGTGATTTGGTAACAATGGTGCTGCCATATCCTGTACAAAATTTTGAGCTTAAACCTCAAGATATCCCTATAAATATTTTGCATGAGGACGATAATTTTGTAATTGTGAATAAGGATGCGGGAATGGTTGTTCATCCTGGTCATGGAAATCACGATGGGACCTTGGTCAATGCCTTATTGCATCACTTTGATCAACTTCCAGAGCTTCCTTCTGATTATTCTGGGCGACCTGGTTTGGTACACCGGATTGATAAAAATACGTCTGGTCTTCTCGTTGTTGCTAAAACAGAGCGAGCATTGACGAAGCTTGCCAAACAATTCTATGATAAGACTACGTCAAGGAAATATATAGCGTTGGTATGGGGTGATGTTGAGGATGGCGCTACAATTGTTGGAAATATTGGGCGTTCAAAAAAAAATAGAAAGGTAATGTCTGTTTATCCAGATGGTGAAGAAGGCAAGCATGCAGTTACACATTTTAAGGTCATTGAAAGATTTGGATATGTGACCCTTGTAGAGTGTAGACTGGAAACGGGACGAACACACCAAATTCGTGCACATTTTAAATGGATTGGACATCCCTTATTCAACGATATGGAATATGGAGGTAACAAAGTGTTAAAAGGTTTGAAAACAGCAAAGTATCAAAAGTTTATAGAAAATAATTTCCAACTATTTAAGGGTCAGGCACTTCATGCGCAATCTTTGGGTTTTATCCATCCTGAAACTGGTGAAGATCTTCTATTTTTCGAGGAGTTACCTGAATATTTTGAATTGGCCCTGAAGCGATTCCGGGATTATTGTAAATAATGATAATTTTTCTTTATTTTTGCTTTTCCGATAGGAATAACGACTATTAACCTATGAACAAGAATTTTACAATACTCTTATTTTTGCTCTGCACATCGATGTTATTGGCTCAATCTTCGGGGCCCAAATACGTTAGAGAAGCATATACATCATTTGAAGCTGGAAAATATTTTGAAGCCATTGATAAATGTCAGGCAGCCTTCACAAAGCTTGGCTCCAAAGGCTCCTTAAAACAGAAGGGTGATATGGCGTTTAAAATTGCAGAATCGTACCGACTTTTAGAACGTTATGAAAGTGCAAATGAATGGCTTGATGTTTGTGTAGAACTAAAATATTTTGATATCAATCCAGACATTTATTTTTTGAAAGGTGAGGCCTTGCGAAAGATGGGTGATTTTGGAAAGGCAGAAAAAAGCTATTCAGAATTTAAGAAGTTAGCTGACGGAGCTCGTTCGCAGGAGGTCGAAGTAGCTTTAAAGTCATGTGAAGAGTACAAGTTCTATGACATGATGGAGTCAGAAATAAACTATGAAGTACAGTGTGAGACGAAAATAAATAGAAAGGAGTTTGACATGTCACCTACTTTTGCAGACAAGAAAGGCCTTAAGGTATATTTTTCGTCAAGTCGACAAGAAAGTTCGGGTATTGGTAGGGACCCAATAACGGGTGAGAAATACATGGATCTTTACGTCGCGGAATTCGATAAAAATGGGGATCCAACCAACGTAGTTTCGATAGATAAAGATGGTATTGTCAACACATCTGAAAGTGAAGGTTCCGTGTGTTTTGATAAAAAATTCAAAACCATGTATTTCACTCGATGTCCAAATAAAGACAAGATGATGTTGGGATGTGATATTTGGAAGGTTAGCATTGTTGATGGTCAATTTACTGACCCAGTGAAGCTTAACTTGAAACAAGACGAAAAAGAATCTGTCGGCCATCCTTGTTTGACTACGGATGGTATGAAGCTAATTTTTGCCTCTGATATGAAATCTAGTGGTGGTGATGAATCTTTTGGCGGAAGAGACTTATGGTACATTACCTACAACAAAAAGGCAAAGGCATGGGATTCGATTCCGAGGAATATGGGACCTAGCTATAATACCCCTGGAAATGAGCTGTTCCCTTCCATAGGTAAAGGTGGTGAATTATTTTTTGCAAGTGATGGCCATAAGGGAATTGGTGGTTTAGATATTTTTATGTGTAAACCAGCGGAAGAAAAAAACACATGGGGAACGGCGGAAAATATGGGTTATCCCATCAACTCGCCAAGTAATGATTATGCAATTACAAGTCGTGGTAAAAGAGGGTATTTTACATCCGAGAGAAGATTGAATAGCAATCAATATTCACCAGATTTATGGAGTTACAGTATACCACCAAACCTTTACGATGTGCAAGTCATTGTTCATGAGTTTGGTAACAAAAATAAAAGAATCCCTAAGGCGAAGGTCTCGTTTTTTGGAACGGATGATTCTGACTGGAATGGAGAAACAAATGAGTCTGGCACAACCATTAAGTACGATGTTAAAAATGGGAAACAGCGTTATATAAACGAGGATGTGACTTATTCAATCAACGCCACCAAAGAGGGCTTCCTTCAAAATCCGAATGCAACGAAAATAACCACCGAAGGTCTCAAGGAGAGCCAATCATTTATTGTCGAGATTGAGCTTGTTCCTATTGTGGAAGAAATTCGAACACCTGAGGTGCGTTACCCATTAAATGAGTGGACGTTCATCAATGACTCAACGTGTATGTCGACGGATTCCTTAGACTTTCTGTACAATTTATTAAGCACGCATCCATACATTACGATTGATCTTTTCTCTCACACTGATTCTCGTTCATCTGCGAGTTATAATCAAGTACTTTCAGAGAATAGAGCAAAGGCGGTGTATAAGTTTTTAGTCGAAGAAAAAGGAATTGATTCAAGAAGAATCCAACCGATTGGTAAGGGGGAAGCTGAACCTGCAACTTGGGTTGATGAAAATGGTAAAGTGATTGTTCTTACAGAAAGATATATTAATAAATTTAGGTCATCTGATAAGGCTAAATTTGAGCGATTACATCAAATTAATAGACGCACAACAGCTCGAATTACGAGTCAGGATTTTGATCCTAGCACTGCTTCTCCAGCAAATCCCGAGTGGATGGAGTTTAAGCCTCTGAAGTAGCTGAGTTTGTTAAGTTTTATATGAAACGAACACTTCAAAAAATTCTCTTTTTTTTTGAAATGCAATCTTACGGCGTTTGTGAATGGTGGGCGCGAAAACTTGGTATTCGAACGACAAAGGTACGATTAGGATTTATTTACTTTTCTTTTGTTACACTTGGTTCACCACTCTTGTTATATTTGATTATGGCTTGGCTACTTGAGCATAAACATTATTTCACTTTTTCAACTAAAAGAAAAAAGTCCATTTGGGATTTGTAATTTATTCAATGGTATGAAAATTCTTATTACCGGCAGCAATGGACTACTTGGACAGAAAATTGTTCGACAACTTAAGAAAAAAAACAAACCATTTTTAGCTACATCTCTTGGTGAAAACAGGAATCCTGATTGTCCTCATGCATTTTATCGACAACTAGATATTTCTAATGAGGTTGAGGTTAATGAGGTTTTTACTGAGTATAATCCCGATGCAGTCATTCATACTGCAGCAATTACGAATGTAGATTATTGCGAGACAAACGCTGAACTTTGTCATAAAGTTAATGTCACGGCTACGGCTTATTTATTTGCGGCTGCGCAGAGGGTAGAGGCTCATTTTTCTTTACTATCTACTGATTTTGTATTCGATGGAGCAAAAGGAGATTATTCGGAAACAGATGTAACGAATCCTTTAAGTGTTTATGCCAATTCAAAAGTGGATGCTGAATCAATACTTACAAAATCGCCAAGTAGAAACTGGTCTATTATTCGTACCATCATTGTTTTTGGAGAAGGGAATAACCTCTCAAGGTCCAATATTGTGTTATGGGCCAAAGATGCACTTTCTTCGGGAAAAGAACTCAATATTATTGATGATCAATACCGGGCTCCCACCTGGGCGGATGATCTTGCATGGGCCTGTATCAGAATTGCTGAGCTTCATAAAACTGGGATATACCATATTTCAGGCCCCGAAACATTTTCGATTTATGAGTTGGTTACTCGGGTGGCCAGGTATTGTGGATTAGACACCACCTCACTCAATAAAACGACAAGTGAATCACTCAATCAAGCGGCTAAAAGACCTCCAAAAACCGGTTTTGACTTAAGTAAATCACGCAATGAAATTGATTATAGACCCATGTGTTTTGAGGATAGTTTAAAGCTTTTATTCTCGGGTTAAAAACCTTACCTTCGACACAGTAAATTGTAAATATTAAAACCACCTCATGAAAAATGGAATACTTGCCTTGAGCACATTTTTATTACCTGTATTGAGCTTTGCTCAAAATGAAATGGGCTTGGATCAAAAAATAGATCGAGCATTTAAGCCGTTTTCTGACTTTATTTCTAGTGTTATATTTTTTGAAGTATTTGAAGGAGCACCGTTTGTGATTATACTTTTGGTATGCAGCGCTCTATTTTTCACACTTTACTTTGGCTTCCCGAATATCCGGTTTTTTGGCAAAGCAGTAAATGTCGTGCGCGGTAAATATGACCATTTAGATCATTCTGTTGCAGGTAATGATAGTTTGGCAGTGGATGGAGATATAAAAGATACCATTGCTGATGAAAGCAAAGAAGGAGAAGTTACTCATTTTCAGGCACTGGCCACCGCTGTTTCGGGAACTGTGGGCAATGGAAATATTGCTGGTGTGGCCTTGGCTATTGCTTTGGGAGGTCCAGGAGCTACATTTTGGATGGTAATTTGTGGGCTTTTGGGAATGTCCTCCAAATTTGTTGAATGCACCTTGGGTGTGCAATACAGAGACATTGGGGAAGACGGAACAGTTTACGGCGGCCCTATGTATTATTTGAGTAAAGGATTAAAGGAAAAAGGCTTTGCAACATTGGGAAAAATAACGGCTATTTTGTTTGCTGTTTTTTGTATTGGTGGTTCATTTGGTGGAGGCAATGCAGCCCAGAGTAATCAAGCGACTATTGTCCTGAAGGAGCTAATGGGTTGGGAAAGCTCAAGTGCTGGTGCGATTATAGGATTTATATTGGCCGTTTTAGTTGGAATAATTATTATAGGTGGAATCAAAAGGATTGCCTCTGTTACTGAGAAAATCGTGCCTTTCATGGCTGTTTTATATCTCGTGGCCTGTCTTTATATCATATTCAGTAATTTTAGTTTTGTGGATGATGCTTTTGCATTGATCTTTCAAGAGGCTTTTAATCCTCAAGCAATAGGAGTAGGTGGGATTATTGGGGTTTTATTGGTCGGTTTTAAACGAGCCGCTTTCTCTAATGAGGCTGGCGCGGGATCTGCGTCTATCGCGCATTCGGCTGTAAAAACAAAATATTCCGCTTCCGAAGGGCTTGTGGCTTTATTAGAGCCATTTATAGATACTGTTGTCATTTGTACGATGACAGCACTCGTTATTATTATCTTTAATTTTGGAGGTGGTGCTGGTTCTATTTTTCAATATGGTGGAGATGGATCAGGCTCTGTAATGATTGATGGAGTGGCATATGAAGGAGCAGGTATCACCTCTCAGGCTTTTGCCGCTTATATACCATATTCCAATGTATTTTTGACAATCGCAGTTGTGTTATTTGCTGTATCTACTATGATTTCTTGGTCCTATTATGGTTTGCAGTCATGGAAATTTTTATTTGGGCGTGGTAGAAATGCTGATTTAGCTTACAAGCTTATTTTCTTAGGATTTGTGGTCATTGGTGCAGCAGCGAGTATGGATTCAATTTGGGCTTTTTCAGATGCCATGATTTTTGCAATGGTTTTTCCTAACATGGTTGGTTTGTTTTTCCTTTTCCCTATTGTTAAGAAAGAACTTTCTCGTTATTTTGGGGCTATTAAAGCTGCCAAAACTGCTGATTCAAATTAACTCATTGAACGATCAATAATCCATTTTATATTTCGAAAAAGACTCGTAGGGGTCTGGTAGTTTTTTTTGTTTTAGCTGTGCTTATTGTTTTTACCCCTAGGCTGATTCATTTTTATTCAGAGCCAGAAATCATTCTTACGGTTGAGGATGTAAAAAGGATAAATGAGCAACAATTGATTCCGAAAAAAGTACATGAACAGATCAAGGAACGACAGCGAAAAAAACAATCAAAATATAAATCACCACCAAATCGATTCGATCCGAATACATACGGTAAGGAGGATTGGATGTATTTGGGTCTTTCTAAAAAACAAGCGGAGGTTGTCATGAAGTTTATTAAGCCGGGAATATTTTCAAATGATGCTTTCGATAAGATTTATGTATTCCCAAAAGAGCTGATAACTTTAATTAAGGACTCAACTTTTTATCCGGAAACTTCTCGAGCTATAATTGAATCAGAAGATATTATTCTTTCTAATGATGAGATTCAACTCAATCAAATTATAGAATTGAATAGTATTGATTCCTTGCAGTTGGTTTCACTTAAAGGCATTGGCCCGTTTTATGCCTCTCAAATTATAAAGTACCGCAAAAAAATTGGCGGGTTCTACAGTATTGAACAACTTCTTGAGGTTTGGAAAATGAGACCTGAAACATACGAGATATTGACTGAACAGGTCTTTATTGATAGTGATAAAATTCAAAAATTACGACTGAATACAATATCTTTTGAGGAACTCTACAAACACCCCTATTTGAGTTATGCCCAAGCAAACTCAATCGTTAAGATGCGGACACAGTTAGATGGATTTAAGACAGTATCGGGCATAAAAAAATCAAAACTCATAGATGCAAAGACTTTTGATAAGCTGCTGCCTTACCTCATCCTTGAATAAGTTTTTTAAAAATTCCGTTAAAAATTTCTAATCCCCTAAACCTTCATTAAATTTGCATATGCTTTTAGAAGATAAGCTTAAAAATATAATTAGAGATGTCCCTGACTTTCCAAAGCCGGGCATTCTTTTTAAGGATATTTCCACAATTATGTTGGATCCCGAGCTTTCTCAGGAGGTAATTACTCATTTGGCTCGCAATTACAAAAATCAAAATATTGATGCAATCGCGGGCATTGAAAGTCGTGGTTTTTTGTTTGGGTATCCGTTAGCAATTGCGCTTAAGGTTCCATTTATTTTAATTCGTAAAAAAGGAAAACTGCCCTACAAAAAGATTAGCTATTCATACGACCTTGAATACGGAAGTGCAGAAATAGAAATGCATGAGGATGCCGTTGTTGGCGGTCAAAATGTATTGATCCACGACGATCTTTTGGCCACGGGCGGTTCAGCTGCAGCCGCTGCAGAGCTTGTCAAAAGATGCGGTGGTTCAATAGTAGGATTCAATTTTTTAGTAAACCTTAGCTTTCTTAGAGGAGACGAAAAGCTGAAAATATATAGTAACAATATTGTAAATTTGGTCTCCTATTAAGAAATAATTAATCATTAGATATATGAATTTTGAGCAAAACGAAAATCAGGGCATGATTGCACAAATGGTCCGTGACTTTGCCGAAAAGGAGATTAAGCCGAATATGAAAAGCTGGGATGATCATGAAGTATTCCCTGTAGAAACTATGAAAAAACTTGGCGAACTCGGGCTCCTCGGTATTTTTATACCAGAAGAATATGGTGGTTCTGGTTTTGGTTATGCGGAATATGCGACCGCATTAATGGAGCTTGGTAAGGTTTGTGGCGGAATTGGTTTGAGTGTTGCAGCCCATAATTCTTTATGTACCGGTCACATTTTTTATCATGGAAACGAGGAACAAAAAAGAAAGTATTTACCGAAGTTAGCTAGTGGTGAATGGATTGGGGCATGGGGGTTGACAGAGGCAAATACTGGGTCAGACGCCATGCGTATGAAAACGACAGCAGTTAAAGATGGTGACCATTGGGTGTTAAACGGGACTAAAAATTGGATTACACACGGTTTATCAGGTGATGTGTCCGTTGTTTTAATTAGAACTGGTGACCTATTAGATAGCAATGGGATAACCGCATTTATTATTGAAAAGGGAACACCAGGGTTTTCTGCAGTAAAAATTAAAGAGAAATTAGGCGTTCGTGCGAGTGAAACCGCTGAGCTTATTTTTGATAACGTGCGCATCCCAGATTCTAATGTTATCGGTGAGGTGGGAGCTGGCTTTAAGCAGGCGATGCAAATTCTGGACGGTGGAAGAGTATCAATTGCTTCATTGAGCTGTGGTGTTGCAAGAGGTGCCTATGAGGCTTCTTTAAAGTATGCTAAAGAGCGAGAGCAATTTGGTAAACCAATTTCTCATTTTCAGGCCATTGCTTTCAAGCTGGCAGATATGGCTACCGAAATTGAAGCTGCGGAGCTATTGACTTTTCAAGCGGCATTTCTAAAAGACAACAAAAAGCCAGTTACCAAAGCTGGAGCTTATGCCAAATATTATGCATCTGAAGTTTCTGTAAGGTGCGGAAATGAGGCTATTCAGGTGATGGGTGGTTATGGGTATACCAAAGAATACCCTGCAGAAAAGTTTTTAAGAGATGCAAAGCTGATGACCATCGGTGAAGGCACATCGGAAATACAGAAAATTGTAATTTCTAGAGAAATTTTGAAATAATTTCTTGTAAGAACTAGAAAATAACCTATCTTTGCCCACCGATATCAATTAAATATCAAAAGAATATGTTAATTATACCAATTAAAGAAGGAGAGAACATCGAAAGAGCGCTTAAAAAGTACAAGAAGAAATTCGAGAAAACAAAAGTTATGCTTCAATTACGAGGGCGTAAGCAATTTGAAAAACCTTCTGTTACAAAAAGACAGCAAATCATTAGAGCGTCTTACAAACAAAGAATGCAATCATTGGAAGGGTAACCTTATCACAAAATATACGTTATTGAAAGGAGTCATTAGACTCCTTTTTTTATGTTCGAAAAATTCATTTCATACCTCAAATTTGAAAAGCGTTATTCAGTGCATACGCTGAAAGCTTATCAGCGTGATTTATATGATTTTGCGAGCTATGCGGACATAGAGAAATTAAACGAGTTTTCTGAGCTTAGCGCTTCTTACATTCGTTCTTGGATTGTTCATTTGATTGAGAATGGCCTAAAAAATAGATCTGTAAATAGAAAACTTGCTTCGCTACGAAGTTTTTATAAATGGTTGGTGAAAGAACAATTTATTGAATCTTCTCCTATGGTAAAGGTCAATGGCCCAAAAAGTGAAAAGCACTTGCCACAATTTGTCAAAGAGTCTGAATTGAAAATAGAAAAGCTTAAAGGATTATTTGAAGATGATTTTGAGGGCAAAAGAGATGCTTTGATGTTTGAACTTTTTTACCAGACTGGAATTAGATTGAGTGAGCTTATAAATCTGAAACTTGACGACGTTCAGCAAGCTCAGATCAAGGTCATAGGTAAGCGGAATAAAGAGCGCATCATACCTATTTCAAAATGTCTAAAGAACCAAATAGAAGAATATGTAGAATTACGTCGAGAAAAAACACGAAAAACAATTGAATTACTCGTCCTTGAAAGTGGCAATAAACTCTATCCTGCATTTGCTTATCGAAAAATAAATAGTTATCTTGGAAAGGTAACGACTTTGGATAAAAAGAGTCCTCACGTGTTGCGTCACACTTTTGCAACACACATGCTTAACCGAGGTACGGGACTTGAGACCCTAAAAGATTTACTCGGTCATGCAAATTTGTCTGCGACTCAAATTTATACCCATAATTCGTTTGCAAAGTTAAATTCAATTTATTCACAAGCCCATCCGCGTGGGCGTAAAACCAATTAACCTATGGATACTCGAATGCATGCAGTTCATTTTAAAGCAGACCAGAAATTATTGAAATTTATTCAAGAGAGGCTAAACAAATTAGAACAGTTTAATGATCAAATTGTATCAGCTGAGGTTTTTTTAAGATTGGAAAATGACCGTGATAAAGAAAATAAAATTGCTGAAATAAAACTTCATGTTCCCGGGAAAGATTTGTTTGCTAAAAAGCAGTGCAAAAGTTTTGAAGAGGCTACCGATGTCGCTGTGGAGGCTCTCCGAAGACAAATCATGAAAGATAAGACTAGATAATTGATTTTTCGTTTTCTTCTTTTCTTATTTTGTTTAATTCTATTACCTGTTTTCAGTCAAGAACTATCTTCAGATGAGCACGAATTATATCGGCTAATTATGGAGTATAGAGCTTCAAAAGGCCTCCCCAAAGTTGCTTTGTCTCAATCATTGACTTTGGTAGCTCAATTGCACAGCAAAGATTTATCAGAAAATAGGCCCGATCAAGGGGAATGTAATGGGCACAGCTGGTCCGACAAGGGTGAATGGACCGCCTGTTGCTATACATCAGACCATGCTAAGGCTTCTTGTATGTGGGATAAGCCAAAGGAGCTAACGCGCTACAAATTTCCAGGTTATGAAATTTCTTGTGTTGGCGGAGCGCCACTATCTCCCTCATTAGCCTTGGATACTTGGAAGAAAAGTAAACACCATAATGCTGTGCTTGTCAATAGAGATATTTGGGAAGCGCCCTGGAAAGCAATCGGTATAGGCATGTATAAAGGTTACGCCACCGTGTGGTTTGGCCATGAACCTGATACTAATTAAGAATTTCTCTATTTAAAAGTTCCAAGTACTCAAAAGAATATGGTGTCAATTGAAACAATAGGTGCAGTCTGTTGTGCTCATTTAAAATCATAAGGTCCTCAATTACAGCATATGACTCCATATAGGCATGGTAAAAATCTTGAACAGTCTTTCTTGTTAAGGATTTGATAAAAGTGACAACCTGCTCTTGTTGTAAAGATTCTGGAGCGTCGATATCAACGGCATCTTCATTCAAATTATCTACAATATAGTGGCTCAGATACTCGGCACAGGAAATCAGAGATTGCCTTTTGATTTCAGTTGGGATATACTCCCTTGCCTCTTCGCATAGTGTATACTCATCAAAACCCATGAGGTATTCTCGGAAACGTTCGTTTTCAGTCAGTAATTTCATAATGTGATTTTAAACCACAAATGAACAACACATTCTAGTAAAGTAATTACGACCTAATAAGAGGTTTTCACATTTATACAGCTAGTGTTGACGACGAAAACTATTTAATAGTGTAGGTTAATCCAACAACTAAGCCTCCAGAGATGGCCTGTGTTGGTTCATGCGCGGGGTACCAAAATCCTGGATTTTCATTACTTCCTAAAGATAATCCTTCACCATCTACTCCCATCAGATCCTCGAAGCTATACTGAAGTCGAATGCCAAGCAGCAGACCAAGAGGCAAATCGCCGAAGGCTATTTTTGAGCCGAAACCCAGTACGCCAGAAATGTATGAGGAGGCATATTCATCGGAAACATCCTTGGACTCATCAAAGCCAATACCAATAAGTTCTCCTGAGCGATCAAATTGTGCACTCGAAATATTGGTAAGCTGCGGACCTATTTCAATATAGGCACCTTTGTCACTTTGAAATTTCAGTAATAACGGAATTTGAATCGTTTGTAATTTAATATTTGAAGTGTAGTTTCCAGTTGGCACATCATTTAATGAATAAATTCCGGTATATGCCGCATTGTGTGTGGTATATAAAAACTCAAGACCAACACCCGTCATTCCAAAATAAATATTCCCTGCTACACCGTAGCTTGAACCCCACGCAGGTGCGTAATCTTGAGATACACCCTGATCTGAAATATTTTTATTTACTAACCATGTTGAGTTAGCTAATCCTTTTCCTTGAACGTCAATGGCAAATTGTCCAAAAGACGAAAGACTTAGGAATAAAAGGAAGAATAAAGAAATGATATTTTTCATGATCGTTTTTTAAAATGATGTTGCGAAAGTAGAACAATTGCATCGCATATGCGAGGGGTTAATAATTTATTTTTCTGAAGTAAGCTTTTGAAGAACGCCTCGGTCGACAGCATCTTGAATGATTTTATCAAGACTATTAACCATTAAGAGCATTATTAGTTTATAAATGATTGTAAGAGAGTTAATGACGCAAAAATAGTGAGTTTATTTTACAACGTGGCGTACATTAATTTTGTTTGGTAATTTATTGCTTGATAATTTTCTGCGTAAATTGACCTTGCTCATTTTTTATAGTGACAAAATAGGCTCCCGGGCTAAGTTTATTTATGTCTAGTTGGACTGACCCATTATGTGTAAAAGTATTCATTTGTAGTTGTCCATGTAGGTTATGGATTTGAATTCGACTATTTTCTTTACACGCTATGTACAGCCTCTCTTTTGCTGGATTTGGATATATTTTTATTAAATCAGTGGATCCAAGAGAAGCAACCGAAAGGTCGTCTTGAGCGCAGTCTCCTGGCATATTCGCATCCATCCAATTTAGCCTATTCGTAATCCAACTAATCATTGTACTGATTTCTTCTTCATAGGATTGAGGTATTGGATCGGGCTCAATCCAAATAGATTCGCCAATAAAGTAGTCCCATTTTTCAAAGTTTCTTTGAAGCGCCTCAGATAAGTAGGTGGTATCTTGTGTGATCCAGTCTACAATACTGTCTGTGTGCATAAAGCTTTGTCTAAATTCTGTCCATCGACATTTCAGACGGTTCTGAAAAACAGGGTCCTCCATCATGTTTTGCCACCACATTGGCATAGATTCGAGGTCCCAACAATCTTGATTTTGAAGATAGGTCCAACCACTAGGAATATTATTGGAGCATACCAAAGATACCCCATAGGTTTGGTCAAAGTCCCAAATAGGTCCGGCGACCAACTTACCACCTTTGCTGTCTTTATCTTTATGTACATATGAACTCAGCTTATATCCGTCAGAATTTTTGCTAAACTCATTGATCAATAAAAAGTCCGTGAAGGAATTAACATCGATATATTCTGTATAACGAATACCTGCATCGTTGGTGTAATTATTGTCAAAAAGCGCATCCTCAAAATTTCCCATCCAACCTTGAATATATAATGCTTGTTGTGGTTTAATTTTATCTGCTTTTGGATAGTACCATTGATAAAACATAGGGTTTCCACCTTGCGAATTGTAATTAGATTCAAAACCTTGTGGGTCATCCAACCAGTCCATTCTCAAAATATATCCTCCTGTTAAAGAATCCCCGGCCAAATCATCCTCGTCTAGTTTTGCAATATCGACACGGTCGTCGTCTCGTTTTATTTTTTCAACTAGAATATAGGTTCCTCTGTAATCTCCGTTTAGTACAAGCTCAACATATTTATATTCTGATGCATATTGACCCATTCTTTGAGCCAAGTAAAAGCTCATCGGAATGCGTACTTGTGATTTATCAATCACCATAGCATGAAGGATCCAATCTTCATCACCTCCCATTCCAAAAAGATTTACACTTGTATCCTCATTTGCTGAGTTTCTTAATTCAAGAGAGTATGTTTTTTTATCAAACCCTTGAGTGGAGTTTCCACGCGTTTCTATAGCAAGGTTGCTACTGAGATAATTGAACGGGGTATTGATATAATTTAAACCTCCGTTTGTATCATATATGATTCCGATGGTTCCCTCTATTTTGGGTTCGTCAGGTATTTCATCTTCAGTCGTGACCACAACTATGGGGAGATTAGAGCTCGTAAGCTGCGCTGACACACAGGCAATGAATTGAAAAGAAATAAGTAGGTTGATAAGTTTATTTGAGTGCAACATAGTACAAGGTTTAGAGACTTTGAACGGATAACGTTTTTTAATTGATTTGGTTGCTAGAGTGATACTTAACGAAGAAGGTTAACATGTCCCGATATCGTATTTTTTTCATCTGTATCAGGCACTTTAAATGTAATTTTCCAAATGTAAGCTCCTTGTGGCGCATCTGTTCCATTCATACCGTATGATCCATCCCAACCTATATTAGGATCGTGTGATTCAAAAACAATGTCACCCCAGCGATTGAAAATCAAAAGTGTGTAGTTGTGGGGGTCTATAGATGGAGATAAAATAGGATTGAACTGTTGATTATGCTGGTCTTCGTCTGGTGTAAATGAGTTTGGAATAAAAATCACAGGCTCCTCCTTACATTCGATGAAAAGAGATGCTGTATCCGCACAACCTTGATCGGTGCTTACGATTAAATTTGCCATGTAACCAAATGAGTTATTTTGATATAAGTGTTGAGGGTTTTCTTCAATTGAAAAACCTTCATCACCAAAATTCCAAAGGAAATTTGTAACGAAAGAAGAGGAGGTATTATAAAATTGTACCCATTGACTGCTTAAGTTTATCACAGCGGGTGCTGCGGTAAAACTTGCCTCAGGTTTACTTTCTAGACAGATAAGATTGTTTTGGGTGAGCGATGATACACAATTTTGCTCTGTACTTGTAAGGCTCACATCATAACATCCTGCTTCGGTGAAAGTTAGCGTGCTATTGCAATTATTAAATGTGTTTCCGTTACTGATAATCCATGCACAACTCGTATTTTCATTGGTAAAGGCATTTGAAAATTCGATTTCAATTGGCGCGCAACCAGTTGTTGAACTCACAATAATTTCAATTTGTGGATTATTGACCACAATACAGTTTAGTGTTGCTAAGGAATCACAACCCGTAAGCAAACTTTCAAGATTGGCGGTTTGTGGTCCCGGTGCACTAATGGTCAAACCATTCCAATCAAAAGGGAGCTCAGAGGAACAAACTGTGGTATCAGTATTGCTTAAAAGTGTTGGATTTACCATTAAGTTCAATGTCGCCAATGAATCACAGCCCGTAACCATACTTTGTAGTGTAACCGTACTCGTACCTGAATTATTAAGCGATAATCCATTCCATTCAAATGGAAGCTCGTGGTCACAGATGACAATGTTAGTAGTACTAAATAAAGTTGGATTCACTGTCACATTTAATGTAGCGAGTGAATCACATCCTGTGAGGGTACTTTGAAGTATTGCGATCTGCTGTCCAGAGGCACTAAAGTTTAACCCATTCCAATTAAAGGGCAACTCCGTATCGCATACAACTGTATCCGTTATACTCGTTGAAGTTGGGAGAACTGTCAAATTTAATGTTGCTATAGAATCACAACCTGTTATTACACTGCTCAGTGTTACTGATTGGATATCAGAACTGTTAAAAGTTAATCCATTCCAATTTAGGGGCAGCTCAGTGTCACATACTGTAGAATCGGTCGTGCTTGACAAGCTTGGGTGAATCGTCACAACAATCGTTGCTGATGAATCGCATCCTAAGGAATTCGTCAATGTCGCATTATAGCTTCCCGAGCTATCAATATTTAATCCATTCCATTCAAAAGGCACTTGCGTATCACATAAAATAGAGTCTGTTGAACTGGATGAAGGTAGATTAATGGATAGGTTCAGAATTGCAGAGGAATCACAACTGTTCGTGCTTAGAAGTGTCAAAGTATCATTGGTTGAGGTATTGTAAGCAATACCATTCCAAAAATATGGCAATTGGTCCTCACAAATGACTGCATTTTCAATACTCGTTTCGATGGGAAGAACCGTCACATTGATGGTATCATAATCGGGACAAGCACCAGAATTAGCAGCGATCAAGGTTTCAACGATGTACTGTTGTACAATAGGACCAGTTGTATTGTTCACTATTGTTGCTGTTGGATTTGAGATTGTTGGATTGTTTAAAGTCGTTGTATTATTCCAAGAATAGGTATGATTGGGATTGTTTGGTGCTCCAATCTGAATAGGCTCACCGCTGCAAACAGTAACATCGGAGCCTGCATTCGATTCGGCAAGGTCTGCATATATCGAGACATTTTTAATGGAGTGTTTATCTTTAAGTCCTCCCGTACTAGCTGTAAATCCCATGTAACCGGCAAACGACACCGGAAAAAAAGCTGTTAAATAAAGAGTGCCATTTACAGTTAAGGAAATATTTCCGTTGTTGTAGGTAATTGTGGCAGCGTTATAGTCATTAGAACGTATAAAACTCAAACTCCCACCTATGTTGTCTAAATAAACGATTCCCGGTGCAAGCGCAGGATTCTCGTTATATCCATTACCACTATATATTTGTAGGCAGGGATTTGCTAATCCCCAGTTGTTGTAGGTGTCAAAAACAACTTTAATTCCATTGGCCGTATTAGGTATTCCAACACCTCCTCCAGACACAAATCCTGATGGTGGTACATCCAGAAAACAAAATGCCAATCCATCAGCACCATTTCCTTCCCAAGCCCTAAATTCAAAGTCCACATGCCATTGGTTGCAGGTTGCAAGGTCTAATGGGTCTGTAAAAAAAATTCCACCGCTACTAGAGTTTACGTTGTTGGTTAAAATAATTTCATCTTGATTGGTATCGGGATCCCCTCCTGTATCATTTACATTTGCCGCACCAGTCAAATTCCATCCAGTTATATTTACAGGATTTCCTTGCAGTTCCGCAAAGATAAGCTGGCAAGCACATATTTGGGTTAAGCCCACAAATATGAGTAGCAATAATTTTTTGGGCATTAGAATGGTGTTTAGCTCCTCTAAGATAGGAACAAAGACACGTTTCTCAAAAAAAATAAAACAATCTCTTTTTAAGTTGTGGACTGCCTTTTCAAATTCGAACAATCAAGCAATCAACTTAAATACTGGTAAACAAAAAGAACGAAAGCGAATAAAATAAATATCAGAAAGATGTATTTTTCTCGTCCTTTTCTCGAATTATACAGACGAATCCAATTTTGAACCATAGGCCTTTTATAAACGAATAACGTAAATAAAACAGCAACAACACATATAGGAATCAGTACCATGCAAAAGACAAGTAAAAATGCAGGTGGTTCTCGGTACATCTATTTTATGTGTAGAATTAATATGCCACACGAAACACCTTTTCTATACTTCCATCATCATAGACATAGATCAAAGGAGTATTGGGCTTAAACCTCGTTTCTCTGCCTAGTAAATCTAGAATTTGTATGAGGTTTTTTTGTGAAGGATTCAGATTGGTCAACCCGACAGACAAACATGCGGGAACAATGCCATTATCACTATTAAGAGATAGTGCGTAATCATAAAGGGCATCGCAGATATATAAATTCGTACCGCTTCCGTTGGAAAGTACGCATACTCCAATGTTTGATAATGGATCTACATACATATCGGTTGAAACGCCCATCTCGCCGCCATTGTGTCCCCATAGGTAAGCTTCTCCTCCGCTGTAATACAGTAGCTCCTTATACCAATTTAAGCCCTGTGAATTCTGAATAGATGGAACCTGTTCGGTCCACATTTCATTTACAGACGAAGAATTTAAGATAGTATTGTCTCCGAGTGTTCCTCCATTCAAAAAAGCAATCATGAAATTTGCCAGGTCCATTACGGAGCTCCTTAATTGGCCGTCGGGGTAATCTGCAAATCCATAATGTGGATTGGCAATAAAATTGCCATTGGAATAAGAATAGGGTCGTGCCACTTCATTAGAATCAAGATCCGCCATGTGCCATGCCGTCTTTTCCATACAAAGAGGTTCGAAAATATGCGTATCACAGTAGTCATCAAAAGGTATCGTGCTTGCAATTTCTGTAATGTAACCATTCAGTGCTGTGGCCATGTTTGAGTAGCTATATGTTGTTCCTGGAGCAGCACTGATAAAATTTTGATTCGCGTTGTAATTTCCTCCCGTCAACGTAAAGTAGTCTTGCATGCAATCCTCTAGGGTCATGGTTGGATCAGGGTAACCATAATAATTACCCATAGCACCCCAGTTGTCTTTTATTGAGGATGTATGCGTCATTAACTGATGAATGGTCATCTGCGTTGAATTGTGAATAGGATGCTGTAAGGACCAAGGTAGGTGCTCATTAATGTCATCATCTAGCGCCAATATCCCGTTTTCTCTGAGCTGCATGGTAGCGGTTCCGGTGAACAGTTTTGACATGGATGCCAAGAGGAACTGAGTACTGTCTGAGACTAGAATACCGTTTTCAATATCGGCAAAACCATAAGATTGAATCCAAACAATCTCCCCATCTTTTACAATCACTGTTGCTGTTCCCGGGAAGTGTTCTTCTTGCATTTCTTCTTGAATGTATTCGTCCAAAATAGAACTTGGATTGGGGTTTTGCGAGTGGCTGAAAAAGACGATGAATAGAAATAAGCAGGAGACTAAATGCTTCATATATACAGGATGAGTTTTTCCAAAGATAGCAAAGAAGTAATAAAAAAAGGGAGTCATAAACTCCCTTAGTTGTGATCGAGACAGGATTCGAACCTGTGACCGTCTGCTTAGAAGGCAGATGCTCTATCCAGCTGAGCTACTCGACCAATAAAAAAGGGGGATGGGTTACATCCCCCAAGTCGGGGTGGCAGGATTCGAACCTGCGACCTCCTGCTCCCAAAGCAGGCGCGATGACCGGGCTACGCTACACCCCGATGAATTAGTCATCTATTGTTCTTCCAAATATTTGGAAAGTGCGTGCAAAAGTAATCATTTTAATTCCTTTAACAAACACTTAGCGGAGAGACGGGGATTCGAACCCCGGGTACCCGGTTAGGGTACGCTTGTTTAGCAAACAAGTCCTTTCGGCCTCTCAGGCACCTCTCCAATGTTCAATGAACGGAGGGCAAAAATAAGGATTCTAATGCTTAGAATAAAAAAAAAATGAAATTTTTTAGTGGTAGATGTATTTACCTTTTTCACCATCAATTGTGACCTGAGCTTTGTCTGCTGATTCAACCCTTCCAATCACTTTTGCATCCACATTAAAGCGCTCAGAAATCGCAATGATTTCTGCCGCATATTTTTCAGGTAAATAGAGTTCCATTCGGTGTCCCATGTTGAACACTTTGTACATTTCTTCCCAGTCTGTTTTAGATTCTTTCTGAATCATATCAAAGAGTGGGGGTATGTCAAATAAATTGTCTTTAATGATATGAAGGTTTTTTACAAAGTGTAAAATTTTGGTTTGTGCGCCACCTGAACAATGAACCATTCCATTTACCTTTCCTTTACATTCTTCAAGAATTGCTTTGATGATTGGAGCATAAGTTCTTGTAGGGGAGAGCACCAGCTTTCCGGCGTTTACAGGACAATTTTCTACAATATCGGTCAAGGTTTTAGACCCGCTGTAAACAAGGTCACTTGGTACTTGTGGGTCAAAGCTTTCTGGGAATTCATTTGCCAGCGTTTTGTTAAAGACATCATGACGCGCACTGGTCAATCCATTACTGCCCATACCTCCATTGTATTCTTTTTCGTACGTGGCTTGACCATACGAGGAAAGACCCACGATGACATCTCCAGGCTGGATGTTGTCATTTGAGATCACATCACTTCTCTTCATTCTTGCAATTACAGTGGAGTCCACAATGATTGTTCTGACAAGGTCACCAACATCTGCCGTTTCTCCACCAGTAGAGTGAATTTCAATACCATGTTCACGAAGGTCCTCTAAAAGCTCTTCTGTGCCATTAATGATTTGCGATAGGACCTCTCCTGTGATGAGGTTTTTATTTCTTCCTATGGTTGAAGACAAAAGAATAGGTCCTGTTGCGCCGACACAAAGTAAGTCATCTAGATTCATGATTAGTGCATCTTGTGCAATACCTTTCCACACACTTACATCTCCTGTTTTTTTCCAATACATGTAGGCCAGCGATGATTTTGTTCCGGCACCATCTGCATGCATAATACAACAGTAGTCCTTGTCTCCAGTCAAATGATCGGGTACAATTTTGCAAAAAGCTTGAGGAAATAAACCTTTGTCTACTTTTTTAATCGCGTTATGTACATCTTCTTTTCCTGCGGAAACTCCTCTTGATTGGTATCGGTTATCTGACATATTTTTATGTGTGGTTACAAAGTTAGAAAATTGCATGGTCTAAGCGCTTTTCAAAACCAACAAAAGCCATTCTTACTTAACGAGCTCAAAAAGTAATTCTACTTCAGGATCTATAATCACCTCAGTGATGGGATAGCTGGTGACAATATCCTTCTTCGTATTTTCTTGAGAGACCTGTATTTTTCTTTGAATTGTGGGGCCTTCAGTACATTTTATTTCAACCTTCAATGGGAAGTTAAAAATCTCTTCTTTTTGATTAATCTCCAGAGAAAGCCTTCTATTCTCAAAGCTTGATTTTATTTGAAGCTTTGGATGTCCAGCCCGATGTAGCCACTGATTGAAAAAAGTACTGAAATCTTTATCGCATACTGTTTCAACAACATGCTGAAAGTCTTTCGAATTTGCATTGGAACGTTTATATTTTTGGTAATATGTCTGAATGCATTCTTGAAACAAATCATCGCCAATTTCAGCGCGGAGCATGTGAAGTACCCATCCTCCTTTTTGATAGCTATTCGGATTTAGTAAATCCATTAGACTTTGATGGTCAATATCTACAACCGGGTGGTGGTATCGCTTATCGAAATTCACCACTTTTTTTCGGTCTTGTTTCAATTGTGCCTTGAAAGCCAGATCCCCTTTGGTTTTTTCGATGTAAATATTCGTGAGGTAGGTTGCAAAACCTTCACTGAGCCATAGATGTGGCCAATCTTTTTCAGTTGCAGAATTACCGAACCACTGATGGACAATTTCATGTGCAATTAAATTTTCAGCACTTTTCGTTCCATTCAATGCATCTTCGTCATAAAAAATACACCCAGCATTTTCCATTCCTCCAAATCTAGTTGTGGATTGAACGTTATCAAGTTTTTCAAATTCATAAGGCGCAATATATGCGGTGTAGAAGTCAAGTATATCCGGAGCTAAGCTCAAATCTTCTCCTGCCTCTTGCTTGTTTTCAGGATAAGTGAAGCTTTGCACCAACGTTCCATCAGCAATACCTGCGACATCCATGCTGAATTGAGCGATACCGACTACCATTACTTTTGTGGGGATTGGGACCATTGAGGAATAATGGAATGTTTTTATTTTTTTTCGTTTTTTTACGGATACCAATGCGCCATTTGCAACTACAGTATATTGTTGTGGTGCATGAACAATAAACTCAACGCTTGCCTTATCAGAGAGATGGTCATTACATACAAACCAATTGTGAGCGCGGTTTGGCCAGTTGTCTCCAAAAAAAGTTCGGTTACCAAATTTATTCTCCCCAATCACTAAACCATCAACTGGTACTCCTTTAAATGAAATATCGATTTCATATTTTTTATCTTCCGTCGAAGGTTCAACGAATAAATATAAACTATCATTTTTGTGTAAAAATTCAATTGCTTTCGAATCCATGGATGTCTTCGACACCCGCATACCCTTACCGAACTTATTTAAAGATTTTAGATTAAAAACAATGGGCTTTTTTTTATCGGTATGTGAAAAATATATTGTTTCTGATACATTGATTGTGTCAGTAATATCATCGACCCTTAGGTCGATTTTGTAATGTAAAACATCAATTTGTTCGATTTGTGCTGTAGATGAGTTGGAATACCAAAACAAAATAACAAACAAAAGTAGATTCAATTTCATAAATCTAAAATACATTATTTAAAGCCACGGCTCTTTTTTATATTCTCATATGCCTCTTGAATTTTGAGAAATTTCTCTTTTGCCCCTTTTTGGTATTCCTCACCCATAGAGGCCACTTTATCAGGGTGATGCGCAATTGCCATTTTGCGATAGGCCTTTTTAATTTCCTCATTACTGGCGTTTGCCGTTACTCCAAGAATTTTATAATCGGAATTCACATCCCGATAGAACATGTTTTTTAGACTAATAAAATCTTGTTGAGAGACCCCTAAAAGATTTGCGATATTTTCAATGCTGTTTAGTTCGGATTCTGCAACGTTTCCGTCTGCTTTTGCGATACCAAATAGATAATGAAGAAGTTGCACCCTGACTTCGGTTGGCATTCTGTTTCGAATATCATTGCATATTTCATTAAGCGGAATGCGATTAGAATCTAGGAATTGCTTTAAGACCTTAAGATGCGTTGAATTAAATTGGTTTCCGAATTGCTGAGAAAAGAATCTTTTAACATAATCGAGTTCTGCTTTGAGGACTTTTCCGTCAGCTTTCATCACTGCAGCAGACAATGCCATGAGCATCGTTGGGATGTCATATTTGGATGAGCTTTGGCGATAAAACTCAAAGGGGTCTTGTGCAAATCCTCCTTGGCCTCCTTGGGTTCCTCTGTTCTGTGTCCTCCCGTTCTCAAATAGTGAGGCGACGATGTATGCAATAACCGCCAACCAAATTCTTTTGGTGACCAGAAATACAAAAAAGGCAATAAATAACTTCTGCAAGTAAAATGAAATTAGCTAAAATAGGGGGCTTTTGCCCCCTATTTTGATTATGATATTTGTTCGATATTTCTTTCAACGAAATCATTCAATGCCTCTCCTTTTAGCAAGCCTTGGCTTAAAAGTGCGAGGTCAGTAAGCTGCTTTACCGTCAGTTTTTGTTCCTTTTCCTTTTTGTCAAGTAATGCGCCTACTTTTGGATGGTTTGCATTGACAACCAGATGATGCATTTCTGGAAATGCGCCAAACATTCCGCCGCCACCCATACGTTGCTGTTCCATCATTCTTCTCATGAACTCAGGCTGAGTGATAATGATTGGGGCCTCATCTTCGGACATAGACTCGAATTGAACCATAAATTTTTCTTTATTTATGTTTCCTTCGAATATCGGCTTTAATTTTTCTTCATCTTCTTTCGAAAGCTTTGACGGTATATCTTCTGATTTTTTTATAAGCTTGTCTAAAGAATCTGCGTCAACTCTTGAGAATGTCATATTCTCATTCGTCGTTTCTAATTTTTGAATCCAATGAGATACAAGTGGTCCATCAAGGTGAAGAACATCGTATCCTCTATCTTTTGCCTTTTTAACAAATGAGAATTGTTCTTCTGCATTGTTGGTGTATAAACATACCGTTTTGCCGTCTTTATCCTTTTGTAAGGCCTCGATTTTTTCTTTATACTCTTCAATGGTGAAGTATGTACCCTCTGTATTTTTTAGTAATGAAAAACTTTTTGCTTTTTCAGCAAATTTATCATCCGATAACATCCCATATTGAACAAAAATCTGAAGGTCGTTCCACTTTTCTTCAAAATCTTTACGGTCTTTCTTGAACATTTTGGCGAGCTTATCAGCAACTTTCTTTGTAATGTGTGATGATATTTTTTTCACATTACTATCACTCTGAAGGTAGGATCTCGAGACATTTAATGGAATGTCTGGTGAGTCTATTACCCCATGTAAAAGTGTCAAAAATTCAGGAACGATTTCTTCAACATTATCTGTAATGAAAACTTGATTCGAGTATAAATTGATTTTGTTTCTCTGAACCTCAACATTCTCCTTAATTTTTGGGAAGTATAGTATTCCTGTCAAATTGAATGGGTAATCTACATTTAAATGTATGTGAAATAATGGTTCGTCAAATGTCGATGGATAAAGCTCCTTGTAAAATGACGCATATTCTTCGTCACTTAAATCCTTCGGTTTTTTGGTCCATGCAGGAGTCGTGTTGTTTACGTAGTTTGGAACTTCAACTGCTACTCTTTTTACCTTTCCATCATCGTCTTTTTCACCTTCAGGAGAATCAATGTATTCTGTCTTTGTGCCAAATAAAATTGAAACAGGAAGGAATTTACAATACTTATTTAGTATTCCAGAAATACGCTCCTTTTCAAGAAATTCTTTCGATTCCTTTGTAATATGAAGTACAATTTCTGTTCCGCGCTCGGTTTTATCAATTTCTGTGATCGTAAATTCGGGATCTCCGTTAGATTCCCACTGAATAGCTTGCGATCCTTCGTGACGTGACAAGGTTTTGATTTGTACCTTATCTGCAACCATAAATGCAGAATAAAAACCTAGCCCAAAATGACCTATGATTTGTTCGGCGCCCTCTTTTCCTTCATATTTTTTGACAAATTCTTCTGCTCCTGAAAATGCGATTTGATTGATATATTTATCAATCTCCTCTGCTGTCATTCCAATTCCGCGATCCTTAATCGTAATGGTTTTTTTCTTTTTGTCAAGAATCACCTCAACTTGCAAGTCACCCAGCTCACCTTTATATTCTCCATTAGAGGAAAGAAATTTCAATTTTTGAGATGCATCAACAGCATTGGATACGAGCTCTCGTAGAAAAATCTCGTGATCCGAGTATAGAAACTTTTTAATTATTGGAAAGATGTTTTCCGTTTGTACGTTTATATTTCCGGTTTTCATAATATTGTTTTCGCAGAAATCGCAATAGGTATGCCATTTTAAAAAATGTGACACTTTGTCTTGATTGACAGCAATAAATTGTCATTTCGACGAAATTCTGGCGTCAAAACTTGTATTTTTGTGCTAATGCCGGTGGTCAACTTTTTATTCCCGATGCTACTGTTTTTTGGAATCGTCACCCTGATTTCAAAACATAGATTTTTTCAAAATACACCCTTTTCTCACCGCTCATTACAACTAGCATTTTTTCTTCGAATGTCCTCTAGTCTTGTTGTGTATTATCTTTACTCCGAATACTATACAGAACGTTCAGAAGCGGACACTTTCAAGTATTTTGATGATAGCTATTATATGGCGAAAGCATTTTGGGAACATCCCTTTGATTTTCTACAAATGCTTTTGGGGATTGATTGTAATACGCCATATTTTCATAACAATTACTTCAATGACATGTCAAATTGGGTTAGGTCTTATGACAATGGGCTTCTTAATGATAATCGTTTGGTGATTCGATTTAATGCGTTGATTAGGATTTTTTCATTTGGAAACTACCATGTTCATGCATTGATTTTTAATTTGATTGCATTTGTTGGAAGTGTTTCTTTAGCTAAGGTTTTTTATACTGTATCGAAATCAAAACTTAAAAGTTACCTAGCGGTTTTTTTAATTCCGTCTGTCATTTTTTGGAGTTCAGGAATCTTCAAGGAATCAATATTACTCTTTGCTTTAGGTTTGTTTTTATTTCATTTTTATCAGGTTTGTAAGGGTAAAGGGAGTGTAAAAAGCAACTTCATTTTATTCTTTACCATGGGTATTTTGATCGTAATGAAACTATATGTCTTTTTAGCTTTTCTTCCAGCTTGTGTATGTTATTTTCTTGCTAGAAAACAAGAAAATCCAATCTGGGTGTACTTGGGTGGGTATTGCATTTTTATATTTTTTGGGCTGAGTATAGCGGCATTTGTGCCTAAGTATAGTTTCATACATTTGATAGTAGATAAACAGCGCGATTTCATTAATCTATCACAGTTTTTTGAGGTGAATTCTGCTTTTTCCATGGATTATTTGGAACCAACTTTGTGGTCCTTAATTAAGGCAAGTCCTGAGGCAATCCTCAATGTATTTACAAAGCCATGGTTAGGTGAGGTAAATAGTTTGTTGTTTATACCGCCTCTTTTTGAAAACTTACTTTTATTTGTATTGCTCTTATTGTGCTTTTTATGGCGAAAAAAAATAAGCTCAGATCAAGCTAAGTTCATTTTATTGTGCTTTGCATTCACGATTTTAGTGTATTTAATTATTGGTCTTACGACACCGATTACTGGGGCTTTGGTACGTTATAAAATTCCGGCAGCTCCTTTTATTTGGTTTAGTTTTTTAATGATTTTGAATACTCATAAATTCCCAAAGGGATTGAGAAAAAATAAATTATACCTATGGCTTCATTCATACTTATAACAGGCGCGAGCTCCGGTTTTGGAGCGGCCACTGCCAAATTATTTGCATCTAAAGGTTACGGACTTGTTCTAATGGCTCGCCGTAAAGATAAATTAGAGGATTTGGTTCAAGATCTTTCAGAGCATATTGAAGCACATATATTGGTTGCCGACGTAAGGGATGAGGAAGTGGTTAGAAGCGCTATAAATAGCCTTCCTGAGCACGTTAAAACGTCATTATCTATTTTGGTCAATAATGCGGGTTTGGCAGTGGGTAAAGGTCCAATAGACAGTGGCTTGATTGAAGATTGGGACCGAATGATAGATACTAATGTCAAAGGACTATTGTATGTTTCAAGGGCCGTTATTCCATTGCTTAAAGCAAATAATAAAGGACATATTATAAATATAGCAAGTATTGCTGGCAAAGAGGTTTACCCTGGAGGTAACGTCTATTGCGCAACGAAACACGCTGTAGATGCGCTGTCTAGGGCGATGAGAATAGACCTTATAAATCATAACATCAAGGTCAGTAATCTAGCGCCAGGTGCTGCTGAAACTGAATTTTCAATTGTTCGATTTAAAGGAAACGAAGCTCAAGCAAAATCTGTGTATGATGGTTATTCGCCACTTGTCGCTCAGGATATTGCAGAGACTTTATGGTTTATGTGTTCAAGACCAGAACATGTAAATGTCAATGACATAACACTTATGGCAAGTGCTCAAGCCTCAGCAGCAGTATTCGCAGAGAAAGAATAGGCTGTTATTCTATTCGTTTCCAGACAAAGTTATTTGTATCGTTACTTTGTTCGGAAATTAGTTGGATTTTTCCATCACCTAGAGAAAGGAGTGTTAAGAAATTCTCCCTCGCCCCTTCAATGGCTTCATCTTTATCTAAAATTAAGACCAGATCACATGTTCCTTCCTCTTTGGAAGATGGGCGGTCAGAAAATTTCATTTCTCTTTTTTTGCCCATGATATTCATGGTTATTTTTCCTTTCTGAATTTTTAGGGTAATTTCTTCCATTTGTTTTTTAACTTCTTCAGGAATTTCTTGATCTGCTGAGGCAAGTCCTTTTTCAATCATAATTTGATTGGTCCCGTCAAAATCTAGGTGGTAAGAACCTTTATAAGGAGCAACGTGTTTTTGTGTAAATCCTAGACCAATAAATAGGAAATTGAGTATAAGTAGTTTGTATTTCATGTTCCTAAGATAATAAAATGTAAGAGAAATAAGTATACGAATTTAGCATATAAAAAAAGCCCGTTTTATTGGGCTTTTTGAGGTCTCGAGCGGATTCGAACCGCTGTAACCGGTTTTGCAGACCGGTGCCTAAGCCACTCGGCCACGAGACCCTTTTTCTTAAGCGAGCCAAAAATACAAAATTTCACAGAACCACTCAAAACTATTCTACTTTGATTAACCTTTTATTAATAAAGTTCCCATGTTATACTGAATCGCAAATGGAATTCGCAACTAAGTAGATATCTTCATTAATGATTTTATACAGGAATTAAAAATTCATTTTTTCACAACTGGTATTGCAGTCCTCTTTGAATTATGTTCAAATACGATGTAATACATGCCAGATTCAATATTGGATAGAACCACCTCAACCACCCCGCTTTGAGCAATATTTTTGATTATTATCTTTCCGTCTATACTTATGAGACTGTATTTTGTGTTGATTGGAAGCGCAACTTGAATTTTATCTTCAAAGGGATTTGGCCAAATTTTTATCACATATTCTAGTTCATTCAATGCGGAGCAGTTTTCAACCGTGATTTCCTGAATTTCGGAAGAAACACAACCTTCATTATCATAAGAGTAACTAATCTCATGGATTCCAATGCCTGAAATATTTGGGTAAAATATATTTCCATTTATACCAATGCCATCAAAAACACCTCCTACGGGCATTGCTTCTAAAATTATTTCTGCCGATGTATCACATAGTATTGTATTGGTCAATTCAAAATCAATAGGATGGTATGCACCTATAGTTAACTCGAGAGTGGCTGTGTCGGGGCAGCTTCCAGTCGTGTAATGAATAATTGTGTATGTGCCCTGTTCAGATAGATTTGTGTTAATGATTCCGGTAATTGTATCGAGGCTCAATCCTGATTCACCGACGTAATAACCTATTTCTGTATTATCATTATCGATAAATCCATCTCCGATGCACAATATGGACGAGCCATAGTCAAATAGCGCTTGATTTATAGGATTCAAAAGAATATTAATAGAATCGGAGTTAATGGAGTAACAAGCATTGCTATTCGTGTAATTCAAGAATAAGAGACCGGCAGAGGTTATCATAACACTGTCTTCCGTTGAAATGGGTTCATTGTCAAGGAGCCAAGTAAAAGAACCGCCAGATTGGTCGGATGTCACATAAAAATCAGTTCCTTCACAAAGAGTCAAGGAGTCTGAATTGACATTTAATGTAACGTTATTTACAGGGAGGCCAAAACTAATTTCGTAATGGTTAAATGCATTACAGGATAGATTCTGGTTTGATGTTGGACTCACAGCTAAGGCATAGGTGCCGATAGGCAGTTCTGCTGAAAGTGTATTTGGCTCACAAGCGTTAAATGATGATGAAGCAACAACTTGGGGAATATTACAGTTTGCGATATTGAATACTTCAAGTTTGATTGGGAATTCTGAAATTTCCATGATGGTTAGCGTCCCGGGATCATTGATTGTAAATCGGTACCAATCAAAATCTTTGATCCCGTTTTGTACGGTAGCGCTACCATATACACTTTCACCACAGCTGACATCTTGATAGGTTGGCTCCAATACAAAACACCCTCCGTTTTCATTTTCTCCACAAACTTCAGTTTCAATAGTGCTATTTATTCCAGGTGAAATTGTACATGGCTCAAATGCTTCTACACAAATTGTAAAATCCATGGTATTCGGAATCCAGTCATTCCAATCATATACGCGGATATGGTAGTTGTTACCGACTATCAAATTATTGGTTATCGTGGCTTCTTCTTCACCCTCATATCCATTATTGATACATGCAACAGAATTTAAGTTTGCACACGTGCCACTGTAAATTTCTACAACTGCATCTAGCTCAACCGATCCAAGAAGTTCGATATTTGCTGCATTCGCCGTTGCTGTAAAGGTATACCAAACATCATTGTTCGCTATTCCATCGCATCCAGGTATCGATTCAGTTGCAACTTGAAGATTTCCGTTCTCTGGTGTGCATGTAGCTGAATGAGCTAGCTCAATTGCTGTTTCGCAATTATCGTTTTCTGGAGCAGGAAGCGAAGAATAGTAAGTGAAAGCATCAATACCAATGTAGTTGGAGTTGCTTCCTCCTGGCCCTCCATCGGGCACAAAGTATCGAAAGGCTATTCTTCCATTTACTGGGCCATTTAGGCCTGAAATAAGGATAGTGTATTGTGTCCAATTTGCTGGGTAGCCAGTGGAGCTTAGGTCGGGATTAATACTTAAGAGTAGGGTTGAGAAATCTCCGACATCCTCGGATGAAAATCCCGTATACATTGAGTTCCCTTCCGTACTCATTCGAACCTCCAATCTGTCTGGGAATACAGGGGTAAAATTTATCCTACGCGAATAGAAAGTAATGACATCTCCATTGTTAAATGTTCTTGATGGAGATACGGCCCAATTACTGAGCGTTACGGGTACCGACGAATATGAACTTTCATACCCAACACCCAGGAATGACAATCCGTCATAGGCATTGAAATTATTTGTATTTCCACTTCCCCAACTGTCTCCCGGCGAATCACTATTGTTTATAAAATACCAATCACTTAAGCTATTTAAGTCCTCAAAATCCTCAAAGAAGGTTTGGCTGTAATTAACGAAGGACCATAAAGAAAATAAAACGAATGTTAATTTATAGCGCATTCAGATTATTGAATCAATTCAAATCTCGTTGCTTTTGAAGAGACTCCACTTTTCGTTTGCAGCTGAATAATATAGCTTCCATTTTCAAACTTGGTCAAATCTATATTGGATCCATTTTGAATTCCATCAAGATACATTAGCTCTTTACCTTGAATATTGAAAATACGAATTGTATTAAATTCATAGTCCGAGTCAATAGAGATTATGCCTTGAGATGGATTGGGATATATTTTGAAATTTACCTCGTTCACCTCCAATAGATCCACAGATTCGCAAATCTCATCCACGGGTGTACCGTCACAGTAGTTAATGGAATATAAAATAGCCTCTTCGCTTGGCGGATTTTCGGGTTGTAAGGGTGTTTCATTGCAACCTAATTGAAGCACCAGGAAGTCTCGGATGAAATTTACTGTTAAATTCATTAATGCAGCATCTCCGGCATAAGGCACATGACCCTCTCCCTCATAAGTGTAGAAATATTCTTCAATACCAATTGCACAAGCACGTTCATGGAGCATTCTACTACCATCTAAGTACATGAGTGGAATACCGGGGTTTACAATCCCTCTGTTGTAGGTAACTGTACCGTCATTTGTTCCGTGAAACGAACATAAAGGAATATCTCCGGCTTCCATCCAGCTATATCTTGCAAGTGCACCACAGCCATTAATCACACCATGTACATTCGATGAGTAGCCAGGATTTCCACTTGTACCCTCAATTCCTCCCATGGATTGAATGGTAGATTCATTGAGATAATCTTCAATTTCGCATGCATCATCTAAATACCCTACATGAAGGGCAGTGATTGCACCTGCGGAGCTACCACCGATAAAAATTTTGTTGGTATCAATTTTATAGTTGTTTGCAGTTTGCTTGTCTTTATAAAAGAAACGTATGGCAGCTCTTAAGTCTTGTGTTGCCCGAACCACCGCTTTTACTGCATTTGCTGAGTCAATTGGAAAGAACCCAAGACGGTAGTTGATTGAGGCACACGCATATCCTTTTTTTGCAAATCTCTTTGAAAACTGCACCATGTCGTAGTCTGTCTTGTCTCCACCAATAAAGCTACCACCATGAACCCATATCAATAAGGGGCGTTCAGTTTCCGTATCACCCTGGGGCTCATAAAAATCCATTTTCAGCGTGTATTGTCCACCAGTCCAAGTTGAATTTTGTCCAAACTCAATATCAGATGTCAAATCGAAGTCACTAAATACGTCGCTCGCATATCTACCGTCAGTACATGGTGATTGCGCATTTGCGTTCAGGATAAAACAAAGGGTAAGTGTCGAAAGGAGTAATTTTTTCATGATATATGTATAGTTTATTTTAGTGTTGCAGAGCACTTTACAAGCGATAAATAGCTTTATTTTTCGATTTTAACAATCGCATTCAACCTTAGTAAGATTGAAAAATATGATGCACCAGCTGGTTCTCCATAAATATATTAATTATTAACCTAACATGATATAAATCAAAAACAATTCATATGTGATTTGTAATATGAATTAGGCATTCTCCTCTAATAGTGCATCCTTTTCTATTTCGGCATCTAAATAGCTCTGAACAATATCAATGGCATTGTCAATGACATCACTCAGTGCAACAATATACGTTCCTTCTTCGGCCAAGGAAATCGCGTGCTTAATTGCCTCAATCTCTAATGATATCACTTCATGGGTCACCGATGAGTCACCTTCCTGAAGACCTTCTAATATTAGGTTGATAATTTCTTTTTCCGTGCGACCTCTGAGGTGCTTTTCCTGTCTTATGATTACGTGATCAAACATTCTTGCTGCAATTACTGCACATTCCTTAATGTCCTCATCTCGTCGATCTCCAACACCTGAGATAATTCCGATTTTTCTTGTAGCATCAACACTTCCTAGAAAATCTTCAATTCCTCTGTAGCTAGTTGGATTGTGTGCAAAATCTATCAGCACCTTGAATTTTGAAAATTCAAAAATATTCATGCGTCCTGGTGTTTGCGCCGCGCTCGGAATAAAGGTGGCTAATGATAATTTGATGCCTTCTGTTTTGAAACCATATAGGTATGCAGATAAAGTAGCCGCCAGAACATTAGCAATCATAAACTTCGCTTTACCATTCATCGTTAGTGGTATGTGTGTTGCTCTTTCAACGCGAATTTTCCAGTCTCCCTTTTTTATGGTGATGTATCCATTTTCATAGATTGCAGCGATTCCTCCTTCCGCACAATGTTCCACGATGGCAGGACAATTTTCGTCTAAGCTAAACAAAGCTACGTTACAAGAAAGAGAGCTGGCAATTTCTAAGCAATGCGCGTCCTCACCGTTCAGAACGGCCCAACCATCTTTTTTTACACTCTCAACTACCACAGACTTTACCCTTGCAAGATCTTTTAAGTTATGAATATCACTCAGGCCTAAATGGTCCTCTTGGATATTTGTGATTACTCCAATATCACAAACCTTGAAACCAAGTCCAGATCTTAAAATACCTCCACGAGCCGTTTCTAAAACAGCAAATTCGACATTTGGATCTTTTAAAACATACTCGGCACTAATGGGGCCTGTTGTATCTCCCTTTTCCATCATGTGATTCTGAATGTAAATCCCGTCTGAGGTAGTAAAGCCAACCTTGTAATTATTGTTTTTAACAATGTGTGCAATTAGTCTTGTAGTCGTGGTTTTTCCATTTGTTCCCGTAACAGATATAATTGGAATCCTAGAAGGTTTTCCTGGGGGATATAGCATGTCTATCACCGGAGCCGCGACATTTCTCGGCAGTCCCTCAGAAGGAGCAAGGTGCATTCTGAATCCTGGAGCAGCATTGACCTCCAAAATTACACCACCGTTTTCTTTCAAAGATTGCGTAAGATTTGGCGCCATGATGTCAATCCCACAAATGTCAAGACCTATGACTCTTGAGATTCGTTCTGCGAGAAATACATTTTCAGGGTGCATTAAGTCTGTTACATCTACGGATGTACCCCCAGTACTTAAGTTTGCAGTTGACTTCAAGTATAAAGTTTCCTTTTCTGGAAGAATGGACTCTAAAGAATATCCTGCATTTTCGATAAGTCTTTCGGTCGATTTATCGATGGTAATTTCTGTAAGTACGTTTTCATGACCATATCCCCTTCTCGGGTCTTCGTTTGTGATATCAATAAGCTC
This sequence comes from uncultured Flavobacteriales bacterium, assembly GCA_913020765.1. GTDB lineage: Bacteria > Bacteroidota > Bacteroidia > Flavobacteriales_D > Crocinitomicaceae > UBA952. Next base: position 55,783 of record CAJWAO010000003.1, read on the forward strand.
TTTAATGTTGTTTTTGCCATTTCCGATAACATGAGCAGGCACTCTTTGCGCAGCAGCAACCACCTCATTGTTAATTACAAGCACTCTAAAATCAAATCCTGTTATAAATTTCTCGACAATGACCCGTCTTGAATAATCCTTAGCATGCCAAAGTCCTTTCACAGCGTCATCCCAATTTGTTACATTTATTGATGCTCCTTTTCCGTGGTTTCCATCTAAAGGTTTGATTACGATAGGATAACCTATATCTTCAATCGTTTCTTGTAAATCTTCCTCATCATAACAGATGTCTCCTTTTGCTACAGGGATAGAAGCTTCATCGAGCATTTTTTTAGTTTGCTCCTTATTACAAGCAATATCGACTGCTATATTGCTGGTTTTACAAGTTATGGTCGCTTGAAAACGCATTTGGTTGACACCAGCGCCAAGCTGAATCAAAGAGTTTCTTCCAAGTCTCAAAAAAGGAATCCCCCGAGATACAGCCTCTTCAACGATACTTCCTGTGCTTGGTCCAAGGCGCACATCTTCACGAATTTCTTTCATGTTTTGGATATCCTCTCCTAGGTCGTAATCCTCCCCTGAAATTAAGGCCTCAGCAATTCTTACAGCCGCTTTAGCGGCATAAACACCTACTTTTTCCTCTAAATAGTTGAAAACAACATTATAAACACCCGGAGTTTTGGTTTCTCTTGTTCTACCGAATCCAACATCCATTCCTGCTAGGGTTTGTATCTCAAGTGCAATGTGTTCAATCACGTGACCCATCCATGTGCCTCTATCCACTCTTTGAAAGAAACCTCCATAGCATCCTTCAGAGCAACGATGTTCGATGAGTGAAGGCAATAAAGCTTCAATTCGTTCTCTAAAACCTTCAATTTTATCGGTAGGTCGTTCTTCGAGTTCTTCTAAATCCAGTCTCATCTGGATTAATTTGGTTCTCCTAATGCTCCAAAGATTTGGACCTCTAAGTGCTTGAATTTTAAGTATTTTCATGATTTAAACGATATTAATTTTAACGTATCTCTCCCAAAATTTTCGGCAAAGGTACAACATGTATCTGATTCTAAAACAAATCTTTAGCTTTTATCTAAGCTAAAGTGAAATTGACTGCCAACTCCAGGAGTGCTTTTTACAGATATTTTTTGATTGTGCGACTCAATGATATGCTTCACTATTGACAGCCCAAGCCCAGATCCACCTTCATTTCTAGTGCGGCTTTTTTCAACGCGATAAAACCGTTCAAAAAGTCTTGCGAGCTCGGTTTCATTGATGCCTATGCCATTATCGGTTACCTCTATTGTTGTCAACTCATCAATTGTAAATATTGTTATTGAAGTTAAACCACCCTTATTTCCATATGCTATGGAGTTTCGAACTAGATTTGTCAAAACTTGACCAATTTTTTCGCGATCTGCGACTACGAAACTGGGTCCCCCTGAATCTTCTAGCTTAAAAGTAATATTTTTTTCTTCTGCCATCAACTCCAAGGACTCAAATGTTTCTTTAGCTAATTTGACGATATCAAAAGACTCCATCTTTAGTTGGAATTTTTCATCTTCCATTTTTGTAATGTTATCTAGATCCTCTAATATTCCCACAATTCTATCGGTTGAGATAGATGCTCGCTCTAAAAATTTTCGATTGATTTTGTCATCCTCCAAGCCTCCCTCAAGTAATGTCAAAATATATCCCTGAATTGAGAAAATAGGTGTTTTAAGCTCATGGGCTAAATTTCCAAGAAATTCACGTCTAAAAGCTTCTTGCTCTTTAAGCTTGGATATTTCTTTGATTTGAAATTTTTGCCACTGTTGTACACTTTCTTCAGCATTTTCAATCATTTCATCTAATGATTCTTCAAGATAAGGTAGCTGAATTTCTTCTTGTTTGGTTTGAACAGATCTGTACAATATTGCCAGTCTGTGCTGAATGAATTTCTTTAGAAAGAGACTAAATATTACGAAAACGAAGGCGCCACCGATAAGGGGTACAAGGAAGAAAAGATAGGATGCTACCTCGGAAATAAACAAGTGAAAAAATAATGTACATGAAAAGCCAAAGAATAATGTTGATAGGCTTCCGTATAGAATTAATAGACTGGGTTTTGGATATTTCACTTTTCTAATTATTAACGTGCACTTTCATTACACGAATATAGGCATCTTAATCTTTTTGGTTATTCCTATCTTATCGCTGCTTATTGTTTTGAACGGAGGGTATAAAAAAAGGGGCCGAAGCCCCTTTCTGGTTTAAAGATAATTTATGTTTTTATTCAAAAACAATTTTCATTTCTACACGTCTATTTTTCTGGCGTCCTTCGGCTGTTTTGTTATCAGCAATAGGAGCGGTTTCTCCGAAGAACTTGATTACCAACTGTGCCTCAGTAACGCCTTTAGAAATTAAGAAGCGTTTCACAGATTCTGCTCTCTTTTTAGACAATACCATATTCTTATCAGCATTACCTACGTCATCTGTGTGACCCGAAATCTCGAGTACCCATGTAGGCCTTTCCTTAAGCACATCAGAAAGCTCTTCCAATGAAGGTTTAGACTCCGAAAGAATAATGTCTTTACCTGTTCTAAATTCAAGGTTATCAAATGCTGTTTTAAGAACCTCGACAACTTTCTCTTCAAGAACTGGACATCCATTGTTTTCAATTGGACCAGGTGTATTTGGACATTCGTCGTCCTTGTCAAGTGTTCCGTCTCCATCTGTGTCTGTATATGGACAACCTTTATTTTCTTTAGGACCCGGGATTGTTGGACAGTCATCATCTTTATCTAATAAACCGTCTTTATCTGTATCTGGCCATGGACAACCATTATTTTCTTTAGGACCAGGTGTTTCGATACAATCATCGATTCCATCAATGATGCCATCTTTATCTGTATCTGGACATCCTTGGAATTCTTTTTCGCCATAGACTAGTGGACAAGCATCATCTTGGTCACTAATTCCATCCCCATCTGTATCAGGACAGCCATTGAACTCAACCACTCCGGAATCTAATGGGCAGTCGTCTTCTTTGTCCATAATTCCGTCATTATCTGTATCAGGGCATCCTTTGAATGCAACCAATCCTGAATCTAGTGGGCAATCGTCTTCTTTGTCCATGATGCCGTCATTATCGGTATCGGGACATCCGTTAAACGCTTGTATTCCCGGTGTGTCTGGACAATCATCTGCCTTATCAGGAATCGAATCTCCATCACGATCTGGGCATCCTTTAAATTCAACAAGTCCAGAATCAGCCGGGCAGTCATCTTTCATATCAATGATTCCATCATTATCAGTATCAGGACAACCTTTGAAGGTCCAAGGTCCTGGTTCAGTAATACAATCATCAACCTTATCTGAAACTTTATCTCCGTCGATATCGCTTGGTGCACTATATAGAATAGGAATATGCACTCCTGCAAAAAATTCAGCACCTCTTACTTTTCCTGCTGCAAATAGTGTTCTAAAATCTGTAACTCCAAGCGTCAAAGGTCCAAGGCGTGTCGCCAAACCTGCTTTAAATCCACTGTAACTGTTCATTGATATCGGTAAGTGAACGCCAAGCCAAGCAAAGTCGAAGCTTGGTGTGATTGAGAATTGACTTGGTACTTTGACTTTTGCATCTCTATTTCTCGATACAATATTGAAAATACCTGTTGCATTTACGTAGAAGGATTTCCAAATGTGATAATCTACCTGAAAACTAAAAGCAGAAGGTGTCCGCATAAAGAAGGTAGATGCAGTGTCTCTTTCTCCAGCCGTCCATTCTGTATTTCCTGCTGCGCTTGACTCATCAATTAAGGAATCAATAATTCCGTCAAGACCGTCAAGCCCTTGAGCTGACTCAAACGTATTCAAATCAAATAGGTTTGAGGTTTGAACAGAAAAGTCGCGACTTAAACCACCTTTCTTAAAACTCATTCCTCCGAGATCTGTAAGCGACAAACCAACCCTTAATTTGTATTTGTTTTGGTCACGAGCCCATAGATTGGTCTCACCATCCATATCGTATTTGTAGTCTTTATAGTCGGGTCTCCATTCATAAACAACACCTAGATCTAAACCAAATCCATTAGCCGATGCTTTTGGGGCACCACCAATTCCATCACTGTTAAGATTTTCATTCGCAGCATCCTCAATACTTTCAGAATAACCATATCCAAAGTCCCCGCTTAGAAATTGGGTGGTATCATCATTATACAAGTTGTATTCGAGGTTGTTACTAAACATGTAAGCCGCTGCGTACCCTGCTAAATATTTTAAGTTCACCCCTCCCTTGAGGAAGTGCTCTCCTTCTTCTTTGATGACTTGAGAATAGTTTAAACCATATTCTGCCCAAGTCATATGGTTTACGTTAATCAATTCTTCGGGTATATCTTGATCCCAAAAATATTGGTCTTCTAGTTCTTGTTCAGCCAGATATGCAAGTTTAGGGTTAATATTATCAACATTGGTGATTGACCTCATCTTAATCCCTAAACCAATCGCAGCCTTTGGTGTTATGTGGACCATAAAGTTGAGTAGATCAAGCTGGAAATTTGTGTTGAAACCAAGAACCCCCGCAGAATTCTGGTCATATAGCTTAGGTAAAAAACTATATCCACCGAAGTAATCACCTTCTAACGTAGAATCAGCATCAACAGACCATGAATCTATGGCATCTTGATCCTGGAAAGAACCTTTCCACCATTTCGGCAAAATGGATGCATCAAAAGCTCCAAAATTTTGATAAGCACTAAAATTGGTGCTAAACAAATTTAGATCAAACTTAAAACGTCCATCAACAAAGCTTGCCGGTTGTAAATCCATTCCCATAGCTCCGGCGTAATTACTGGATGAAACACCCAAATAATTTTGTGAATATCCTGAAAAGCTTATTAAGAAAAGTAGAATAAAGCTGATTTTTTTCATATTTAAAATTTAGTGTATTGTATTAAAATTTCACCGAGAAAAGTTGTAATTGAAATACCTCGATGATCATAGGTCGTTAGTTGGAGATTTTTTTCTCCCCGTATTTTTTCTGCAGTTTCAGTTAAATTTTTAGAATCTAAAAGTACAATTTTGTTTTCAATACCATCTAAAACTCCAATTTGAATTGGTTTATTTTCTGAAGAATAGATCGATACTTTATCAATTGACGAACAACCTAAGGTCTTCTGTCCGATAAATTGCCCTGTGGTATTGATGGTGATGAGTTCATTTTCTCTCGCAAATAACAATTCAATATTTGAACCATTAAAGAAGGCGTTCATATATTTAAACCCTTCTGGTTTACTTATGGCTGATCTCTTTCCGAATATATCGAAAGTATGGTCTTTATTTTTAGAAATAATGACAGAAAATTCTTGAAACTTCAGTAATTCATATGAATCTTCGAGCTGAATTTTTCTTTTTGTTCTTTTTTGCTCTAAATCAATAATAAAGAAGGTTTTTTCACAGAGCACACCTACATGCTTGCGATTATTTTCTTTGAAGAGTACCATATCTAAGATAGGGGAACTGAAATTATATACAGATTTATTTCTGCCGTCGTTATCAGTTACATTCATTCTAGTGATATTTGGTATCAGAAATGCAATTTTGTTCTTTAACCTAAATCGAATCGGATGAACTGCGCCTGAGGTGGGAAAACGATTAAGAATACGTCCGGCTTTATCAATGATTATGGCTTCATCATCGAAAAGTATTGAAATATCTTGGTTTTTTTCGCTAGACATTTCCATTAATTTAGGTTCTTTTATGACCGGCCTATCAAAAGTTTTTTCCCACATTCTTATTCCATTTTCATACCTAATCCATTTATTGGATTCAGTGATTAAAAAGGTGTTTCCTCTTCCAGAGTAGGCATAAAATGAACTAACTTTTTCACTAGGATTCATTGATAAATAACTTTTGAACCCCTCCTCATTATTTATTTTTTTATTCTTCTCGCTCTCATATTTGGTGGTGACCCATTCATTACCGGCGCAACTGACTGCCAATAAATCCCCTGCTTTATTATAGGATCGGTGAAGTACTGCTTTCGGTAAATCCCCATAAAGCTGTTGCATTTTTATTTTGTCCATCCCTAATGAATTCCCTAGCGTCACCTCAGTGGTAAATTGATCGAAAAGCGTTTTGTTTTTAGATAAAATAGCAAAACCTTCAATATCACTTGCATACAAACCCGCTTTCGCAGTTGAATCCAAAATAAGAGGGAGTGTTATTTCTTTCAAGTATTGAAAGTTTTGTTCTGCGTTTTCGTATCCATTTGTATCATTGATATTTTCAAGGAGTGTTTGGCCTTCCTTTATATCGAGCAGAATTACCGACTCTTTTCCTTTTTTGAGTAACAGAATACCTTTATTAATCCATTGGTACAAAGGATTTTTTTTGAATTCAGGATCTAGAGTTTCCAAGTATGTTTTTTCATAAAATTGATATGCATCAAATTCAGCAGAAATAAATTTTGAATACAATTGCTCATCCAATATATTTTTTGCGCTTGAGGCTTTAATTGATACGTTCACATAGGAGATTAAAGCATCCCCTTTCCTGTAATAATCGGTTGTTTCTGAAATGGAATCATTGAAAATTATTTCGCTGTAGGTGGCTTTTCTATCAATTGTAAATTGATATTTCCCTAGCGCTAAAGATTCTTCAGAGTCATTGAGTACAAGTAAATGCTTGGAGTAATGTCCGTGATATGCGCCAAATTGTATTTTTCGATTACCTAAAAATTTAATCTTGTATTGTCCATTTCGAAACAGTTCTTTCAAGCCGCTTTGTGTCCATTCATCGCGTGCTTCAAAAATAACAAGACCTCTTTTTTTACTAAAATAGATGGTACAGTTATCTGGGACACTTGGGAAGAGGCTATTGACCAAATCCATATTTCGTGAAACAGACTGGATTCTTTCCTTTTCAAGTGATAAACGACTGGGAAAGGAGATAGCATAAACAGAGGAGTCCGCTACTGAAAAATACCTCGGAATTTCTTGGGTGCCATTTTGTGCAATAAGTCCTTTCGCTATTGAAAATGTTACATACAGACAAAGTGCAAGTATAGCGAAAAGAAAACCTTTTTTGAGCATCCTCAAAGTTACATTCAAACATGTGAGTAAATGGAAGTCGATTTAAAATGAAATTAACATTCCATTGTTTACTTAAACAAGGTCAATTGTGTATCATCACCAAGGAGGTTAAAGGACATACGATGTTCTTTGGTGGCACCGTATTTTAAGATTGCAGCCCTGTGCTTTTTTGTTGGGTAACCCTTATTTTTATTCCAATCATATTGCGGGTGTTTTTTGTGTAGATTGCTCATAATTTCATCTCTAGTTGTTTTTGCCAAAATAGATGCTGCAGCAATCGATTGATAGATTCCATCTCCTTTTATGATACATGCATGTGGAATATTTTTGAAAGGATTAAATCTATTTCCATCGATTAAGAGATGCTCTGGAGTCTTTTTACTCAATGCCTCAATGGCACGGTGCATGGCGAGGAAACTCGCATTTAAAATATTTATTTCATCTATTTCAATATTAGTGACAATACCTATCCCATAATCTATTGCGCTCTTCAGAATCTCTTCCCTTATCACTAGTCTAGATTTTTCGTTTAGCTTTTTTGAATCATCTAAACCCATTATTGCCTTGTTCGGATTGAGAATGACTGCTCCCGCAACCACCGGCCCTGCAAGACAACCTCTACCAGCCTCATCACACCCCGCCTCTACACGGTTTTTATCACAATAGGGGCGTAAACTTTTCATGCTTTAAAATTCGCAAAAATATCGTAAATTAGCGGAAATTATTAGCTATGAAATCTTTCTTATTCTCGATCGCCTTTTTTACTATTTGCTTCTCTTTATTTTCTCAAGAGGCTTCTGTTGACAACCGACAAATGTTTGAGCAATCTATTGCTGATGGCGTTATTTCGATGATTCTTCCTGCCAGTGTGAGTGCTGATGAAGTGGCGAAATATGCTAAATATTACACACCCTATTTCACGACCTCTTTTGATGCAGATGCTCACAAAGTAACATTCACAATGGTAAATAATGATGCAGATTCGAGAAGAGTGATAATGAGGTTTTTAGGTGCGTCTAAAATACAAACTGTTAAGGTTGAGGGGGAGTCTTTTCTTGTCCACGAACTTTACGAGACTTTTCTCAACTAAAAGTTCGAAGTCCTTCAGGGGAAATCAAATATCCCAGTGCGATATCTCTATCAGTGACATCATCAATTTGATAAGCCTGATTCGTATGACATATGCCAATATGAAGGCAATCCGATGCCGTTTTGCTCAAGAAACGATCGTAGAATCCTTTGCCGTATCCCAAGCGATCTCCTTCCTTTGTGAAAGCGAGCAATGGGACCAAGACAATGTCGATGTCTTTTAGCTGTATTTTTTTTCCATTTATTGGTTCGGGGATTCCAAAATTATTTTCTTGTATGATAGTCTGATTATCCCAAAGTATTGGTGTCAGCTCAAATGTTTCAAAGTTTGACCTATTGATACATACCTTGGCACCTAACTCCTCAATTTTGCCTCTAAATGTGGATAAATCAATTTCATTGAATTTTTGAATAGGCAGAAATAAATTGACGAGTTTGTCTTTGAATTCAAATGCCTGAATTAAGTGCTCCATTATAGAGTTTGAAAATAATTTGACTATTTCCCTTGGCATTTCTGCTCTATTTTTTTTAATGAGTTTTCTTAGCTCGGCTTTTTTCATCTTGGAAACAAATATCTGTAAACTTAAGATGATTCACCAACCTTTTTTATATTTTGTATCCTAGTAACATAGACGACTTTTTTATGACAATGCGAATTAAAAGACTTCTTTTATTTTTTATTCTTTTGCTTTCAATTTGTTCTTTTGCACAAGATGAATTTGATTCAGATCCGCTCATTACGTTTAATTCAACTCGTGTGATTTCTGGTCACTCTGTCGAAGTTTTGCCTGAAAAAACTTTCGAAATGCGTATTGAAAATCGATTTGGTAATATTACCGGAACGAATGGTGGAGTGCAAACCATGTTTGGTCTTGACAACCTAACCGATATGCGGATAGCCTTAGAATATGGGTTAACCAAAAAATTAATGTTTGGATTCGGACGGTGTAAGGGAACAGGAGCGCCATACCGTTCGCTGCTCGATGGTTTTGTCAAATATCGTCTATTTAAGCAAGTGAAAGATTCGATGCCTTTGTCCTGCGCAATTATAGGGGGTGCCACTTTTACTTATCAAAAAGCATCATCTGACATAAGCAATGTCAATCATTTTCCTAGAATGGCGCATCGTTTTGCCTATTTTTCTCAGCTTAATCTTGCTAGAAGATTTGGTAAGTTTTTGAGTATATCCTTAATGCCTACGTTGGTACACCGAAATTATGTTGCGGATAATGATATCAATACACTGCTTGTATTTGGAGGTGCTTTGCGCGTTAAGCTATCTAAAAAGTTTTGCTTATTAACTGAATATTACCATTGTTTCAATGGAAATGAGTTTAGACAAGAAGGGTATCAAAATAGTTTGGGTGTGGCTCTTGAGTGGTCAATTTTTGGATATAATTTCACCATCAATTTTATAAATTCAAAAGGATTGGGTGAGATTCAATTTATCCCTTACACGAGCGCAAACTGGTTGGATGGACAATTTCGGATGGGCTTTTGCTTAAGTCGACAATTTTAACCTTTTACAGGATGAATCAGTTTATTATTCGTGCTGTCTTTTTTTCTTTGTTCGGCTAGTGCGCAAAGGATAAAGGTCCGACAGATTTTTCCAGCTGTGGAAATCCTGTTTCTTTTAACCAATACATCCAACCTTTTGTGGAAGCGCACTGTTGAGGGAGCCATAATGAATTCCCTGCAGCCAATGATGTAATTTTGGCACAGCACAAACGTTTATCTGAAGAGGTTAATGGATTGTTCAATAGTATGTAGGCTTCAGGAATGGATTTGATGCCCTTTAGTGGGCCGCCACTCAATGATTCTTTGATTAAGGTTTTTCAATGTTCGATTTTACA
>CAJWAO010000004.1 GCA_913020765.1 uncultured Flavobacteriales bacterium
TCAGCAGCCTTTTCATATTGCTGAGAACGAATTACATTTGCCTTTTCTTCCTTCAATTCTTCAACTCTCGTTTCAATCTCGGTAATTTCTTTGGGCACGTTTATATTCGTGATGTGAACTCTAGAACCAACCTCATCCAAAGCATCTATGGCCTTATCCGGTAAATGCCTGTCTGTAATGTAGCGCTCTGTTAGTTTTACGCATGCTTTAATTGCATCTTCTGTGTAGTTTACAGAGTGATGATCTTCATAACGCTCCTTTATGTTCATTAAAATTTGGAAAGTTTCATCTGCATTTGTTGGCTCGATAATAACTTTTTGAAATCTTCTTTCCAAAGCTCCGTCTTTCTCAATATGCTGGCGATATTCATCTAAAGTGGTTGCACCAATTGCTTGAAGCTCACCTCTTGCCAGCGCCGGCTTAAACATATTTGATGCATCTAGAGAGCCACTTGCGCCTCCAGCACCAATAATGGTATGGATTTCATCTATAAATAAAATGACGTCCGGATTTTTCTCTATCTCCTGCATTACAGCCTTCATACGCTCCTCGAACTGACCTCTATATTTTGTTCCAGCCACCAAGGACGCTAAGTCTAAGGACATAATGCGTTTGTTAAAAAGTACCCGTGAAACCTTTCTTTGAACTATTCTGAGTGCCAAACCTTCGGCAATGGCACTTTTACCAACGCCCGGTTCACCGATGAGAATAGGATTGTTCTTTTTTCGTCGAGATAAAATTTGGCTTACTCTTTCAATTTCCTTTTCACGACCTACAATGGGATCAAGTTTACCAAGCTCGGCCATTTTCGTAAGATCTCTACCAAAATTATCCAATACGGGAGTCTTAGATTTAGAATCTGTCGGTTTTTTTGAGGATGGAGAGGAAAACGGTTCCTCCTCTTCGCTACTGCTACCTGGAAATTCAGCTCGTGGTCCTTTTGATTCCTCAAGTATGATTTCGTACTCATCTCTTGCATTCTCGTACATGATACCATACTTATTTAGAATTTTACAAGCCGCACAGTCTTCATATCTCAAAATAGTCAAAAGGATGTGTGCTGTTCCTATTAGTGAGGATTTAAATTGTTTTGCCTCTAAATATGATTGTTTGATAATATTTTCCGTTTGTTTCAATAATGGTAGGTTGGCGTTTTCAAGCTGGGTAACCGACGATTTTTCTAACAACACATCAATTTCCGATTTAATTGACTTCAAATCAAGCTGAAACTCATTAATGATGCGTAAACCAGTACCTTCGTTAAGCTTTATCAAACCCAACAAAAGATGCTCTGCACTCACAAATTCATTTTTTAATCGAAAAGCCTCTTGACGGCTGTGCGATAATAAATCTTTTACCCTTGGTGAAAATTTAGCTTCCATTATTCTTCTTCAATTCTATAAGACTACAAATATAATATGAATAATTTGCCAAATACGCCTATTTATTCACAATTTATACCCAAATTTTGTTAGTAAAATAACGAAAAAAGAATGTTTTACAGACCTCTTATTTCGTAAATTTGATTCACACTTTATTCATAGTGCTGAAAAACGATTTATAGAGTAGAAAAATATGGCAGAAGGAGAGAAGATAATTCAAATTAACATTGAAGATGAAATGAAATCAGCCTACATCGATTATTCGATGTCGGTGATTGTATCTAGAGCATTACCTGATGTGAGAGACGGTTTCAAACCTGTTCATCGGAGAGTGCTTTACGGGATGCAGGATCTTGGTGTCTATTCTAATAGGCCTTACAAAAAATCTGCTAGAATTGTTGGTGAAGTACTAGGAAAGTACCACCCACACGGAGATAGCTCGGTTTATGACACTATGGTTAGAATGGCTCAAGATTGGTCTCTCCGTTACCCCTTGGTTGATGGACAAGGTAACTTCGGTTCAGTCGATGGAGACAGCCCGGCAGCAATGAGATACACGGAAGCACGGCTAAAAAAGGTCTCAGAGGAAATGCTCGATGACCTCGATAAAGACACTGTTGACTTTCGTCCGAATTTTGATGATAGCTTGAATGAGCCAGGCGTGCTGCCTACAAAAATACCTAACCTTCTAGTTAACGGAGCTTCAGGAATCGCGGTTGGAATGGCAACAAATATGGCACCACATAATTTATCCGAAGTTATAGACGGCACCATCGCATATATCAACGACAACAACATTGATGACGAGGAACTGCTCAAATACGTTAAAGCGCCTGACTTTCCAACCGGAGGAATTATTTATGGTTATGAAGGTGTGCGCAATGCCTTTTTAACAGGAAAAGGACGCATTGTCATGCGCGGTAAAGCAGAGATTGAGGAAAATAATAGTGGCAAAGAGCAAATCATTGTAACGGAGATTCCATACCAAGTGAATAAGGCTGATTTAATTCGAAAAACAGCAGAGCTTGTCAATGATAAGAAAATCGAAGGAATATCAGATTTACGAGACGAGTCAGACCGAAATGGTATGCGTATTGTCTTTGAAATTAAACGAGATGCTATCGCCAATGTTGTATTAAATAAACTGTTTAAGTACACATACCTACAAACCTCATTTTCAGTTAATAATATATGCTTAGTCAAAGGAAGGCCAGAACTCCTGAATCTAAAAAGCATGATTTCAAATTTTGTCGAATTTAGACATGAAGTAGTCGTGCGAAGAACGCAATATGAATTGCGGAAAGCAGAAGAGAGAGCGCATATCTTAGAGGGCCTTATTATTGCATCCGACAATATAGATGAGGTAATTGCAATTATCAAAGGTTCGGCCTCTCCTGACAAAGCGAAAGAGAACTTAGCAAAACGATTCAATCTATCTGACATTCAGACAAGAGCAATCGTCGATATGAGGCTGAGACAGCTTACGGGGTTAGAACAAGATAAGTTAAGAGCCGAGTACGATGAATTAATGAAAACCATTGCCGATCTTAAAGATATTCTTGCAAATGAGTCACGTCGAATGGACATTATCAAAACGGAACTCCTTGAAATCAAGGATAAATATGGTGATGAAAGACGATCGGTCATTGAATATAGTGCAAGCGAAATGCGAATCGAAGACTTAATAGCTGATGAGGAGGTTGTCGTGACAATATCCCATGCTGGATACATCAAGAGAACAAGCCTTGCAGAATATAAAGTTCAAAATCGAGGCGGAATGGGGTCAAAAGGATCAACGACGCGTGAAAAAGACTTTCTTGAGCACTTATTTGTAGCAACCAACCATAACTACCTATTGATTTTTACAGAAAAAGGGCGTTGCTTTTGGATGCGTGTATTTGAAATACCAGAAGGTACGAAAATAGCCAAAGGAAGGGCAATTCAAAATCTGATCAACATCCCACAAGATGATAAAGTAAAGGCATACGTAAAGGTCCAAGACATCACCGACGAGGACTACATCAACAATAACTTCATTGTGATGTGTACGAAAATGGGCGTTATAAAGAAGACCTCATTGGAGGCTTATTCGAGACCTCGCACAAATGGAATCAATGCGATTACCATCAGAGAAAATGACGAATTACTTGAAGCCAAGCTTACAAATGGAGAAAACGAGATTGTATTGGCTTCAAGTTCAGGGCGAGCGATTAGATTTAATGAAGAAAACGTTCGACCGATGGGACGAAACGCATCTGGAGTTAGAGGAATTAAAATCGATGAAAATACTGAAGAGGTCGTAGGAATGATTTGTGTAGAAGATGTCTACACCACTATTTTAGTTGTTTCTAAAAGAGGATATGGCAAACGAACCTATCTCAACGATCCAGAAGATAAAGAACCAGTTTACAGAATCACGAACAGAGGCGGTAAAGGGGTAAAAACACTCAACATTACGAGTAAAACTGGAGATTTACTTTCAATCAAAAACGTCGTTGATGAGGATGATTTGATGATCATTACAAAAAGTGGCGTTGCGATTAGAATGAATGTAGATGGTATTAGAACGATGGGTAGGGCAACCCAAGGCGTCAAACTAATTAACTTAAAGGGAGCATCGGAAATCGCGGCAATTGCAAGAGTGCCTCGAGGAGATGAAGATGAGGCTGGAGAGGAAATTACACTGGGCGAAGATGAAAATCAAGAAAATGGCCCTGAAAATGATTCAGCGAAAGATGACAACGCTGATCAATAGTCAATAATTAAAAATGGCACAAGATTTGAAAGTGCAACAATGTAAATCAAAATATATGAAAATGAAAACAAACATTTTATGCATCCTATTCCTTTTTGCTATTGGATTCAATTTTGCACAAAAGAAAAATGTGACTGATGCAGCCATGCTAATGAAGAAATACAACCCGATGGCAGGTGCAGAAAAAGCCAAAGAGACCGCTTCAAAAGCCAAGAATTTTATTGACCTTGCTGCTGTGAATGCAGAAACTAAGGAGGATATGAAGATGCACCTCTACCGAGGTATGGTTTATTTTGCCTTAATTGAGGTCGCCCAATTTGATGCAATGTCGGGAAAAGCTCCGGACGAGGCTTTGTTGGAAGAATACAAGAACATTTCTATGGAGAGCTTCACCAAAGTACTCAACGATCCGAAAGGGAAATATATTCCAGATGCAGAGCGCTTTGTTGGAAGTCGTGTGGAGCAATATTTCAATATGGGCTTGACCATGTATGAAAATAAAAACTATGAAATGGCATTTATGAGTTTCGCAGGTGCCTACCAAGTCCAATTGTTCTTAGGTCAAGAGTACGAGGATGCAAAGGTAAATGCAATGGCGACCTACCGCTATGTGGCAGACTCATTAATTCGATCTGAAGAGCTAACAAAGGCGGAAGAACTCACAAATGTAGCCAATGATTTATTTCCGAATGACATGACAGTTTTGACGAACTATATCAACATTGCCTTGAAAAGCGGAGATACGGACAAATCGGAAAAATACATCAACGAGGCGTTGGAACTCGACCCAAACAATAAACAGCTCTACTACATACTCGGAACCTCTTACATTGAGCTAAAGCAAAATGAAAAAGCTGAGTCGAACCTTTTAAAAGCCATCGAAATCGATCCAGAATATGTGAACGCTCACTCCAACTTAGCGGCACTTTACATGGATTGGAGTATCGCTATCGGAGATGAGGCGAGAGACTTGGATTACAGAGACCCGAGAGTTACTCAGTTAGAGGACCAAAAAAAAGAGCTTTTAACGAAAGCTATCCCTAGCCTAGAGAAGATGATTATAGCCTTCCCAGAGAATAAATCAGTCATGAAGAACTTAGCGATGGCCTACAGGGCAAGCGGAAATGAAGAAAAGTTCAAAGAGTGGTATGACAAATCAAAAAACTAAATAAAATGTCCTTCGGGACATTTTTTTTTGATTCCTATTTTTTTGCCCAACAATGAACTTTCACTACTTTTGTAGCCGATGAATTTTTTGTACCCCAATACGCTTTGGTTCTTACTCCTACTCTCTATCCCAATTCTGATTCATCTTTTTCACTTTAGAAGACATAAAAAAATTTACTTTTCTTCTCTGCGTTTTATGCAACGTTTTCAAAAAGAAAAAAAAGCAGTAAAAAAACTACAAAACTTACTCATTTTAATTTGTAGAATTGTTGCGATTACTTTCCTAGTTTTTGCTTTTTCTCAGCCTTACAAAAACCCAACTAATGGATTACAGAAGGCTCAAGAAACGATAATAAGTATCTTCATTGATAACTCTTTTTCGATGTCCGCAAAAGGAACCGAAGGCGAGCTTCTTTCTGAATCCAAAGAAGCTGCCAAACAGCTCATTAATTCATACCCAAATAACCAACGTTATATCATAAGTACAAATGCGCTTAGTGCGGTTCAACAACGCATTATAGATGCCAAAAGCGCATATGAAGAAATTGACCTCATCAAATACTCTCCAATACAGAGAAATTTCAATTCAATCTTCAACTGGACGCAGGAAACAAAGCAAAAAATAGATAAGCGAGACCAAAAATCCAAAAGCTATGAGCTACTATTTTTGAGCGACTTTCAAAGCGAATTCTTCAAACTAGATGCAATCCAAGCAGATAGCATTTCTAATATAAACCTGTGGCAGTTCAAGCCACAAAAAGTAGAAAACTGTTACATTGATTCTCTCTGGTTCAAAAACAAAACACACAGAGCATCAGAAGAGAATGAACTATTCTTTAGACTAAATAATGACAGCCCGGAGGACATTGTCAACTTAGAACTTACCATAACAGTCAATGACTTTTCAAAAGACATCTTTATGAGTGTCAATGGAAACAGCAATTCAGTCAACTCTGTGAACATACCAGTCCAACCTGAAGGGAATTCCGAAGGAAAAATCGAACTACGCGATCAAATGATGTATTGGGATGATGAATTCTTTTTCAGCTATCAAACCACCGCAAATCGTGAGATTTTAATTATTAACGGAAAAGATGCAAATGAACGGGTAGCAAAAGTATACGGAACCGAGCCGTATTTTGACGTTAAAGAAACTCCAATAAGTAAAGTCAATCAATCTTCCTTTTACAATAAGAGGTTAATAATCCTTAACGGTATATCAACTATTTCCACAGGACTCAGCGCTGACATACTTAAATTCAAGCAAAATGGAGGCAATATATTGATTCTACCCTCTGATGATATAGATACTCGGGCGCTAAATCAATTATTCGCTGATTTAGGACTTCCCGAGGTAAAAGCTTCACAAAAAACAGCTCTTAAAGCCAATTCGATTGAATTGCGAGACCCAACCTTTGATGGTGTTTTTGAGAAAAACGAGCAGACGGATTTGAACTTACCCAATTTTCGTTTTATCCATAAAACAAATTCAAAAAATACCTCAGCCATAGCGCTAATAAAGTTGAGAGATGAAAGCCCTGTATTTTACAGGTCACTTGATCAACAATCATTTGCACTCTATTCTTCCTTAAAAGAAAGCTGCTCAGACCTTGTACAAAACACACTTTTCCCCGTTTTATGTATACGAATTGCAGAAATGGCCGGGAGTGACAATATCCCCTATCATTTTATCGGGCAGGACAAGCTAATCTCCTTCGAGACTGACGTCGCAAATAATGGACCAGTCAAACTTCAAAATAATAGAACGGATTTTATCCCAAAAACCATTCAGAAAGATGCTTACAATTACATTGATATATCAGGAATAGAAGCAATGGAATACTTAAGCCAAGGTAATTTTGCGCTCAAACAAATGGATACCCTAAAAATGCTGGCGCTCAACTTTAATCGCAAAGAATCTTCTGTGAAGCTAACCACTACTGAAGAAATGATGAAAAAGCTTGCATTAAAGGGGATTAATAGCCTAAATAGTCAGCTATTTGATGAAAAAACTGACGTTGCGAAAATAAAATTAAATCACATTAAAGAGTATTGGCGTATTTGTATCTTTATTACAATTATGGCAATATTTTGCGAAATTTTAATTGCCAAATTCTGGAAAAACAAGTCATGAAAATACTACTCAAGCAGGCCAAAATAATGGATTCATCCTCTAATTTCAATAATGAACAAAAAGATATTCTCATTGAAAATGGTCAAATCGTTGAAATCAAAGATCAAATAAAAGAGGATAAAAAATACACAATTATAAAATCCGCAGACCTACACGTTTCAAAAGGTTGGATTGACTTGAAAGCCCATTTTTGTGACCCGGGGCATGAGTATAAAGAAACACTAGCGTCTGGTCTAGAAAAAGCAGCAAAAGGTGGGTTCACCCATGTCGGTATACTCCCATCAACTGAACCTGTCATGGATCAAAGAATTTCGATTGATTCTTTATACCGTAAGGCCTCAAAACATTTAACCGGCGTAATTCCAATGGGATGTTTATCTAAACAAATGGAAGGCAAAGAATTGGCAGAACTATATGACATGCAAATAGCTGGTGCAGCACTATTTACGGATGACCGCTTGTCCACTGATGCCGCGGTACTGAGCAACGCACTCATGTACGCTCAAAATTTTGAAGGAAAAATAGTAGTGAGCTTGGGGAATTCATCACTTTCCAAAAATATTCAAGTAAACGAGGGTGATGCTTCACTCAAAACAGGACTCAAAGGTGATCCAATTATTTCAGAAATCATCGAAATCGAAAGACATCTGAGAGTATTAGAGTATAGCGGAGGTAGTCTACACATCAGTGGTGTGTCCTCGAAAGATGGAGCTGATTTGATTGCAAAAGCAAAGAAAAAGGGGCTAAATGTGACCGCTGAAGCCCACGTGATGAACTTGTGCTTTGACGAATCCGAAGTGCTGGAATTTAACACAAGGTTTAAAACGCTACCACCACTAAGAAACAAAAAAGACACGAAGGCTCTTATAAAATCGCTATCTGAAGGAGCTATTGACTGTGTTGTATCCAATCATAGACCGGCAGATGAGGATGAAAAAGAGGTGGATTTCGAAAATGCTGCATTCGGTGCGCCACATGTACAAACTGTTTTTGCCGCAATGAATACCAATACCCAACTGAAATTAAATGAGCTGATTTCTATTTTGTCTGATAGACCCGCAAATATTATTGGAATGACACCGCGCCCAATTGAAAAAAATAGCCTTGCAGATATTACTATATTTGATCCAAAAGAAAATTTCGATGCTAGTACCCTTTCGGGCAAGGACGAGCAATACTCGCCTTTTGACCTAACAAATCTAAAAGGTAAGGTCATTGGTGTCGTAAGAGATGGAAAATTTAATTTGAACTAAACACTTGAAAAGCTCCTCATTTCTTAAAGAATTTTTAAATAAAAATAACCAAGTGGGAGCTATTGCACCTAGCTCTAAATACCTCACTAAAAAAATGATGGGGAACTTGTCACTTTCTGAGGCAAATGTTATTGTTGAATTTGGTCCAGGTACGGGGGTTTTTACCAAAAAATTGCTTGAATTGATCGGTCCCAAGTCAAAGCTGATCGTTATTGAGATCAATAAAGCCTTCTACGACAATCTTAAGCAACGATTCAATGACCCAAGATTGACATTAATTAACGGATCCGCCACAGATTTATCTCTTTATTTGAAAAAGCTCAAATTACATGAGGCCGATGTAATAATTTCCTCCTTACCCTTGGCTGTTTTGCCACCATTACTGAGAAACAGAATCGTCCTCTCTGCGAGTGATTCGCTATCAAAAAATGGGAAATACGTTCAATTCCAATATACATTACAATCTCAAAAAATGCTGGAAAAGATATTTTCATCAGTGAAGATAGGGTCATGTCTCCTCAACATACCTCCGGCATTCATATATACCTGTTCAAAGGAATAAGAGAAATACCTACCTTTGCAAAAAAACTTTCAATGCTTAGTGTACAAAATCTTTCGCTACAATTCGGAAAACGAGTCCTTTTTGATGATGTCAATTTAAAATTCGTAAATGGAAATTGTTACGGTGTAATTGGTGCAAATGGCGCTGGTAAATCGACTTTCCTCAAAATTCTTACTGGAGATCAAGATCCAACAACCGGTCTTGTGAGTCTAGAGCCGGGAAAACGAATGGCTGTGCTCAAGCAAAACCATTTCGAATTTGATAAAGAAACGGTTCTACAAACAGTAATCATGGGTCATAAGCGCTTGTATGAAATAATGGTTGAAAAAGACGCTATATACGCCAAACCCGATTTTAGTGAAGAGGACGGAATGCGCACCGGGGAACTTGAGGCTGAATTTGCAGATCTCGAGGGTTGGAATGCAGAAACTGATGCTGCCGCATTACTTAGCAATTTAGGAATAGATGAAAGCAAACACTACCTCCTCATGGAGGAACTTGCAAGTGACCTGAAGGTACGGGTATTGTTGGCCCAAGCTCTTTTTGGTAATCCTGATGTACTCATATTAGATGAACCAACCAACGATCTTGACATTAGAACGATTGCTTGGCTGGAAGAGTTTCTTTTCGAATTCAAAAATACGGTTATTGTCGTTTCTCACGACAGGCATTTTTTAGATACAGTATGCACGCATGTTTGTGACATTGACTTTTCTAAAATCAATCTTTTTACTGGGAATTATTCCTTTTGGTATCAATCCTCACAACTTGCTTTGAGACAACGTGCCGACAAGAATAAAAAAGCAGAAGAAAAGAAAAAAGAGCTCATGGAATTTATTTCTAGATTTGCGGCCAATGCCGCCAAATCGAAACAAGCGACAAGCAGAAGAAAAATGCTCGACAATCTTGATTTAGAGGAAATAAAACCTTCTTCAAGAAAATATCCCGGTATTACTTTTCATCAAGAAAGAGATGCGGGAAATCAAATCCTTTCTATTTCTGGATTAAGCAAGAGTTCTGCTGATGGAGTTTTGTTCAAGGACATCAATTTAATCGTAAATAAAGGAGATCGAATTGCCTTTGTTTCAAAAAATTCAATGGCACTGACAAGTTTTTTTGAAATTCTTAACGGCAATCTAGCACCAGATACCGGAGAATTCACTTTTGGTACTACTATTAAAAGCGCATACTTACCAAATGATAACTCAAGTTACTTTGAATCCAAAGAAACGCTAATTGATTGGCTTAGACAATTCGCAGAAACTGATGAAGAAAAGGAAGACGTCTATTTAAGAACATTTTTAGGACGAATGCTATTTACAGGAGAAGAAGCGATGAAATCTGCAACTGTTTTGTCTGGAGGTGAAAAGGTTCGATGTATGCTTTCAAAAATGATGCTTGCCAAAGGGAATTTGATTTTAATGGATGAGCCTACCAATCATCTAGATCTCGAATCGATAACTGCACTGAACAACGCAATGGTAGAATACAGGGGAACGCTATTGTTTACCTCACATGACCATGAACTTATGAATACTGTTGCGACTAGAATTGTTGAAATCACCCCAAATGGGACAATCGATAAAATGACGACCTATGACGATTACCTTAAAGATTCGAAGGTCATGAATTTAAGAGAGGAGATGTATGTCTGAGATGAAGAGGACGGGTATGAATTTTCATTTATCTATTCCAAAACCGCATGAGCAATATCTACATATAGCATGTAACTTCCGTGTGCATCAAGAACAAATTGAAATATACCTTCCTTCTTGGCGGCCTGGAAGATATGAGATCGCGAATTTTGCAAAAAATGTACGCGGTTTAAAGGTATTTAACGAAAAAAATCAGCTGGTCCCGTTTGTTAAAAACTCAAAGGACTCCTGGTTGATAAATGCTGGTAAATCAAAATCCCTTAACATAAAATATCAATATTACAGTAATGAGCTAAATGCCGGTTCAACCTATGTTAGTGAAAACTTGCTTTATGTTAATCCTGTGAACTGTTTCATCTATACAAATGAATCTCTAGGTAGCCCCGTAGAAATTGACTTGGATATTGCTGAAAATTGGAATATAGCGACAAGTCTCAGGGTTTCCGGAAGAAAACTTGCCGCAAATACATTTGATGATTTATTTGATGCTCCCTTTATATGTTCTGAGTCACTTTTGAAAAAAAGCTATAGGGTAAAAGGAATTTTATTCAATATCTGGTTTAATGAGCTTAAAGATGTCCCATGGAATAAATTAATCCATGACTTTGAAAGATTTACAGCCAAACAAATAGAAGATTTTGGTGAATTTCCTACAAAAGAATTTGATTTTTTAATCCATACTCCTCCATTTAAGGCATACCATGGTGTGGAACACCTGAATAGTACGGTAATTGCATTGGGGCCGGCTTACGATGTTTTTAAAGGGCTTTATTCGGAACTTTTGGGCATATCCTCCCATGAACTTTACCATGTTTGGAATGTGAAGAGTATTCGACCTTCTGCCATGCGTCCTTATGATTTCAGAAATGAGAATTATTCTAAGCTAGGGTATATATACGAGGGAATAACCACCTACTTGGGAGACCTTTACCTACTCAAGAGCGGTGTATTTAATATTTCAGATTATTTAAAGGAGCTTCAGGTTCAATTTCAAAGGCATTTTGATAATACAGCGAGGTTTTACACCTCAGTCGCTGATTCCTCCTATGATACTTGGCTTGATGGTTATGTCCAAGGCGCTCCTGGAAGAAAGCTTTCTATTTATGTGGAGGGATGTCTTCTCGCATTTGTTGCGGATTATTTAATTCGGAAAAATACAAAAAACAAATATGGTATTGAGGAGGTCATGCGGCGTTTATACTATAGTAATAAGGTGAGTAAAGAAGGTTACGACGAAAAAGATTACCAAAACCTCCTTGAAAGTGTTTCAGGTGTTTCCTTTCAGTCTTTCTTTGACAATTACATCAATGGCGTTCACTCCTATGAACCAATACTTCAAGATGCATTAACATATTTTGGCCTTGAAATGAACCTTCTTGATTCTAAATTAATTTCTGAAAACACCCTCGGCATAAAACTAAAGCCCATTCAGTCAAGATATGTCATCCAAAGCCTCTCCTTAGGTTCTCCCGCAGATATGTGTGGCCTCTGCATTGGAGACGAAATCATCGCTGTGAACAACATTAAATTAGAAAGAAACCTCGAGCAGTGGCTAGGTTATTTTAATATTCAAGATATACGACTCACTATAGTTAGAGCTCAAAAAATGATTGAAAAGAAAATTCCTGTGGTACACCGTACTTTTTATCCAAAGTATCAATTGAATGTATTAAAAGAAAAGAGCCCTGCTCAGCTCAAGGCTCTTCAGGCTTGGATTTGTGACGGTTCTTTGTAAAAGGCTAAAATCAGCAAAGGGAGTAATGTGAGGTCTAAAATTAGGGCAACAAATAAGGTAATCCCTAATAGGAATCCCATGTTAAAAGTCCCCATAAAGGTAGAAAATAAGAGGAGCAAGAATCCACTACAAAGAATAAGCGTGGTAAGTACCATAGCTTTGCCTGTTACAATAAAAGAGTGCTTGAGTGCTTCCGGAACAGATTTTCCTTTCATTAATTCAAACTTAAACTTCCCTAATAGGTGAATGGTATCATCTACAGCAATTCCGAAAGCTATTGTAAAGATAATTGAGGTACTGGTCTTGACCTCAATACCCAGATAACCCATAATGGCAGCAATAAAAATAAGTGGAATTGTATTCGGTAACAGGCTGATCAAAACCATCCTGAAAGAACGAAATACAAGTCCCATGATAACAGAAACTACACCTATAGATAACAGTAATCCATAAATCAAACTATTCGATAGGTAGCGGATATTTTTATCTAGTAAATAAGCTGATCCTGTAACACGCACTTGAATATGCTGAAAATCTCTTTGCTTTAAATAATTTTGAAAACGATTGGTACGTGCCGAGATAATATTGTTACCTAGGTCAGGTATAGTTCCCTGAATTCTTGTCAAGCGCTCGGTGGTATCCAAGAATAGAGGAAGCAAAGTTCCTCGCTCGGCTATTTTTAAATACCGTCGGAAGCGTTTTACGTCTCGCTTTTTTGTCGGAAGCTTAAAAAAAGATTCATCGCCAAAATGAGACGAACGAGTAAGTACCTTCAAAGATTGCACCAGAGAGGTTTTCAATTCTACCCCCATTGTATCTTCAACATAGGACTCGACCTCCTCAAGTTCTTTAAGCACATTTAATGACCATGCCGTGCTATTGGTATCTATAACATTGACAGCCAATTCAAAAGGACGGTAGCCGCCATAGTGCTTATCGAAATATGAAAAATCAGCTTTCGTCGGATCATTTGCCTTCAAATCATCCATCAATAAATTATCCGACTTGAGAAGAGTCATTCCTAGAATAGAAAACCCAATAAATATACCAGAAGCGATCCAGACTCTTTTTTTGTGATTCATAATCCACTCATAAGCTTTGGGTAAAAATTTACCCCATATGGTCTCTTTTCTTTTTTTAATGATATTAGGTGAAGGGAAGAAATAAAAAAGTATTGGCAGGAATAAAATAGACAAGAAAAACGCCAAAAGAACACCTATTCCGATAATTAAACCAAACATTTTTACTGGCTGAACATTTATAAAATAGAGTGAAAAGAAACCGATCGAGGTCGTCAAAGACGTCAAAAAGGTAGGAAAGCCTACCTCTCTGACTGTTATTTTAATCGATTCAAATTTAGAAAAACCGTCACGAAGGGCATCCATGTATCGGGAGACCAAATGAATGACATCCGACATCGCCACGACAAACATAATGGACGGAAGTGTTGTCAATAAGATATTCATTGGGCTATTGAGGAGCCCCATGCCTCCTATTACCCATATCATGGACGCAAAAATAACGACCTGTGGAACTAAAATCCCCCACCCCGATCGAAATGCTATAAATAAGAAAAGAATGACTAAAACAGCACTCAGGGCCATAAAAAATAATAGCTCCGAATTCATTTTATCAATATAATAACGTTGACCTACAGTAGTTCCCGCCAAATGAATACCATTAAAACTATATTCAGAAAGAATTTTTTTTACTGCCTTTACCAAAGTATCACTTTTCTTTACGGAGAGTCCGTCCTCATGTTTGAGAAATACACAAACAGATTTCCCGTCGCGGGCAACCAAGGTATTTAATAGCTCCTTACTCCCATATATCCTTAAAGAATCTTTATTAATAAAGGCAGTATCTTCAGCCCATTTTTTAAGGTCAACATACGGCCTTTCAACTGCATTATTGATGCCGAAGAGGGAAACTTCATTTTGATTTGTGATGGATCGAACTCCGGTAACATATGGTGTTTCAACTTGAAGTCTACTCGTGAGATTTGAGACCTTTTGCATGAAAGGAACCTCAAAAACACCTTTTTTATTTTCAAGCGCGATTAATATAAAATTGTTGTCGTATTCAAACTTCTCTCTGTGCTCATAAAAATAATCGGCGTCCTTATCCTCAGCAGGAAAAAACTTTTCGAAATCATAGTCAAATTTAAGATGAGTAGCCTTATAGCCCATGAAGGCAGTGAAGAGTAACAATAAGAACCCTACGAATGGTGACCATTTCGCGAAGTTTTGTTCACTAAAAAATTTCATCATTTCAGGACAAAAATATTCTATTCAAGCTTATAAAACATCAGAAATTAGCTTTTTTTTACGCTCCATGATTCTGGAAAAAATCGTTGGGGAAATTGACCAAGTATAAATTCTCCTTAGCCCTTGTTGTCGCTGTATACAACCACCTTAAATAAGAGCTATCTTTCATCTGTTCGGGAATGTAGGAGCCATCAAGATAAACATCTTGCCATTGACCACCTTGTGCCTTATGTACGGTTAAGGCATTCGCATATTTTACATGTAAGGCATTGAAATAAGGGTTCATTAAAATCTCTTGATACCTTTTTGACTTTGTGCTGATGTGCCAATAATCCTTCTCTATTTCAAAAAAAAGTTCTTTCATTTTATCACGACTCAAAGCTGCCGTTTCGATCAATAGTGTATCTTTGAGTATCAAGAGCTCCTTGACGGTCTCATCTGGATAATTAGGAAAAGAGGCCAACACCTTGGCAAACTGGAAACCGTACATTTCTTCTTCTTTTAGAATTTTTTCAATTCGAATATTCTCACCATTGGCTAAAAAGCCCAAGGGTGATGTAGGCCCAATCCAAAAGTAATTGTTTCGAATGACAAGCAAGGATTCATTTGATTCCAATAATTCTTCTCGAAAATGAATACTTTGTCGAATCCCGTTGTTCCATCTATTGGCTTGCTTATTCGAAAGGGTGAGTACCACGACATTGTCCGCTCCTTTGGTATGAATACTTTCTTCCAATCGTTCTTGGACCTCATAACCATTGAGCGACTGAGTATTTTCATCTCTTTCGATAAAAAAAGGAGGTTGAAAAACAGCTTTATTTCTAATGTAGGTCGCATTTGAAATAATTGATGAGGATTCACTCGTTCTAAAAATTTGTTTGAGCTGTGCGGAATAGACCTCTAAGTTGCTAAAGGACATTTCAAGAAAATCAGCATCTAATGCGGGAGAACTCTCCTGACCCACAGGAGGTAGCTGACCTATATCGCCTATGAAAACCAACTTACAGTTATGGCCTTCTTTGACATAATAAATTAAATCACTAAGTATGTCATTATCTCCCTGCATACCTGCCGGAATCATTGAAGCTTCATCAATAAAAAAGATGGTGTTTCGATATTTATTTTTTACTGGTGTCAATTTAACCCGCTCCTCAAGCGCATTTCCACCGAAGTATATCTCCTTGTGTATGGTTCGTGCTTTTTGATCTGCATATACAGATAAAACTTTTGCAGCTCTCCCTGTTGGCGCCGCTAATCTTGTATTAATTTTAGCTTTGTTCAACGCTTTGTTCAATAGTGAGGTAAGGGTTGATTTTCCTGTTCCCGCATAACCTGATAAAACAAAAACAGATAACCCACCACCAACATCTCTTTCGAGGAAATTTACAAATAGCTCAATGGCATGGAATTGGTCGCTAGATAGTTCAAAATCACTTAAAGAAATGACATTTTCTAAAAATTTATTTTGCTTCATTTCTCCTCGCTTTGGTTTAATCCAAAATTTACAATTGTGTTGGTTGCAGTAAAATTAAATATTGTAGATTTGTAACAGTTAATTTACAAGAAATGTTATGCTAAATATCGCCTTACTCATAAAAAAATATTCTGTTCCATTTATTTTTGGTCTGATTGGTTTCGTTTTATTGCTTACTGGTTTTATGAAGGAGCAATCTATAGAATTTATCTTTTCAGCAATCGTCATCTTGGGAAGCGCGATAATTTCTGCATTGAATGTTTCTGGAATTCTTTCCGCCAAAATGACGAAAATAATTGGCTTTATTTCATTGGGCATGGCGCTAGTCGTTTTAGGCTTCACGTATGTCTCCATATCCGACACTGTGAAACATAATAATGACTATAAGGCCTGCAAAGGTTTATCAATAAGAAACTTGAGAGATGTGCAAACAGCACAAAAAGCTTATTTGGCTAAGAATAAAGTCTACGCCCACGATTGGTCAACCCTTGAGCGCTTCATCAAAGAGGATAGCATTGCCATTCTCGATGCTGAGGGATCTGTACCAAGTAGAAAAATAACCGAAAAAGAAAGGGATTATTTGATTCAATTTAACTTGTATAGAAGAGGTCAAGCCATTGACAATAAAATGACTGAGCTCGAAGCATACTACTTGTCCAAATCACCTGAAGTACCAACAGAACTTATTGGATTTAGAAGAGATACAATCAACGTTTCATTTATCGAAACAACATTCTCAAAAAATAGAAGCTATGTGAAAGAACGTAAGGACAATGGTTACGGCGAATTTTCAGCAGAAAACCTAAAGTTTATTCCGTTCACAGAAAATAAAGAAACATGGAAAATTGATACTGCATCTGTTGTGATTGGAGGGGATACCTTGCCCACCGTTCGAATTGAAGGATTATTACCCTTAACAGAAATCAAAGGTACTGCAAAAAAAGAGTCGATGTTTTTCGGAAAACTCGATAATAGCGATCTTTCAGGCTCTTGGGAAGTTCAATAGAAAATGGCCAAAGCTTTACTTTTTTTCAATGAGAAACAAATTCTCGTAAAAGATAAAAGTTCGGGCTTAGATCTTTTCAGACCATTTAAAATAGATGTTCACAGCAAATTTAATGAGGACAGAATAAAACATCTAATTCAAGAACATGTCATTCAAAAAGGTTTTGATATCGAGGAAATATTAATCAATGCAAATGAAGGGATATTGATTCCTCATGAGATTTACAATCCAAATAAAAAAGAAGATTACTTCAACTTAAACTACCCGAGCTTAGATCAGAATAAATCCGTTTTTGTAGAAAAAATAGATGTCATCAATGCACACTTCATAAGTACTCGATTTAATTGGTTCAGCAGTTTTTGTGAGCAAAACATGCCACAAACTCCATTGGTCAATAGCTCAAAAAAATACCTAGAAAAAGTACTCAGCAATCAAAAAGAAAAAAATGATGTACACCTGGTATTGAAGGAAAATACATTTGACTTAATCAAGCTACAAAATCAAAAGTTATTTTCATTTAATTGCATAGCATATACAACCATTACAGATGTAATTTATTTCCTAGTTGCGCACCTGGACAAGCTTCCTAATAAAGCTTCAAATATTATCATTTTTGGTATGGAAAATCAAACAAGAGAGGTAAAGTTGCTATTTAAAAAAATCAAAGTCCTTAGTGAGCTTAACCTTACCACTCGGTCAGAAAAAGAACTAATTCAATTCTTGTCGTGAGAATCATCAGAGGTTCGCTCAAGGGTATGCGTTTCAAGAAAATGAAAACCTTTTCCTCTAGACCAACAACTGACTTTGCCAAAGAGGGGCTATTTAATATTCTGGAAAATACAATGAACATTGAAGGGCTAGTTGTTTTGGATCTATTTGCGGGCCTTGGAAATATATCGTTTGAATTTATATCGAGGGGAGCCAAAAAACTATTAAGTGTAGATTTAAGCCACCAATCTTGTAGATACATGAAAGCCAATAGTAAAGCACATAATCTTGAGGGAATACACCGCATCATACAAATGGATGCATTGAAATTTATAGGCAAGGACATAGGTACGTTTGATTGTATTTTTGCAGATCCACCGTATGACTTTGGAAATTACGAAGAGCTTCTCATACTAATTGAAGAGAAAATGCTTTTAAATAAAGGTGGAATTTTTATTATAGAGCATGGAAGACAAACAACTTTTGAGGATAAAAAAGGATTCCAAAAGGTAAGACAATTTGGACATGTCTATTTTAGTTTTTTTAACTTTGAAACAAATGAAGCATAGAAAAACCGTTTTTCCTGGATCCTTTGACCCCTTTACCAAAGGACATGAATATGTAGTTCACAAAGCACTTGATGTATTCGATGAGGTCATTATCGGCATTGGTGTAAATACAAGTAAGAAATATTTATTCGACTTAGATAAAAGAATTGCACACATTCAAGAAATCTTTAAAAATAATGACCAAGTGAAAATAAACACTTATGAAGGTTTAACTACCGATTTCTGCACAAAAGTTGGAGCAAAGCATATAGTGAGAGGGCTGAGAAATTCCATAGATTTTGAATACGAAAAAGCCATTGCAGAAATGAATTTCATGATGAACAAGGTAGAAACCGTATTTTTCATGTCACGTGATGAGGTAGGGGCTATAAATGCTTCTATTGTGAGAGAAATATATAAATCAAATGGTTCAATCGATAACTTTGTTTCTGCTGCCAATAAACTGGTTTGATTCTTGTAAAGTTAAACTAAACCAATAGAATGAAATTTCTTATTTCTGTTCTTCTTTTCATCCCACTCTTAGGATTGGCTAAAACCCAAATATTCGGAACCGCTACAAATAGTGTAGGAGAATGGGTTTATTTATACGAAATCGAGGAATTTATGACCAAAACAGAGCGTTTTGTACAAAAATTCAAAACCACCGAAAAAAATCGATTCTACTTTGAACTAGAGCAAAAAGAAATAAAGCGTTACATCATAAGATTGAATAATGCGTATTCAGAGCTCTATCTTGAACCAAATGGAAGCTATAAAATTATTTTTCCTGAAGAATCGGTAGAGGTCATTCCTTACTTTTCAGGAAAAGAAATGGAACTACTATTCCTAGAATTGGATTCAACAGACATTAATTACAAAATTCTTGGATTCGAGGCCTGGCTTGATGATGAGATGGCGGATTTATATTTACTCAAGGATGTAGATCCGACTCGATTCATAGATGGTGTTTTGAACTTTAAAATGGAGGTTTTGGAAGCTTATCGTGATGAAGCGTCAAACTACTTCAAAAACCACATCAAATACGTTTTGGGAAAAACGATTGACAATATCAATTACTTCGGTAGTCCAAACGAACTAGAAAAATTCAATTTTTATATTCGAAACCAAGAGGTGCTGTATCATCTTCCTGCCTATGTTGATTTTTTTCAGGACTTTTATGCGGGTGTTTTTTCTAAGCTAAACCAAAAATCAAAAAAGCGCGTATTGAATGGTTTGAATCAGGCAGATACTGAAACTTTAGTCAGTGGACTATTGGCGGATAGTATAGTTCCAAGTTTACAAATCGCAGAAATCGTAGCCTTAGAAATTGTGAAGTCAGAATACCCCAAGGGAAACATTCCGCAAAACGCCCTAATTAAGGTCACTAGATTCATTGAACTTAATTCAAGCTTTGCAGAAAATAAAAAAATAGCAAGCAACATTCAAAAAGAGTTTTATTCCCTTGTTGCGGGAGATCCACTTCCAACAATATATGTACAAGATAAAATCCTACTGGGAAATAGAAATAAATATCATTACATTCATTTTTTCGATCCCGCAAACCCAAAAAGTCTTGCAGAAACATATGCTTTACGTGCACTGTATACAAAGTATAAGAAAGATGTAGATTTTATAAGCATCTATTTAGCCTCTAAAACCGCAAATGAGTCATTCAAGAAAAGAGTGCTAAAAGAAATAACATGGCCGAAATATGGTCTAAGCTATTATCATCCTATATGGAAAACCTTAAATGTAGGTACCTTCCCGTACTACATCCTAATAAATGGTGACTCGAAAATTGAGCGTATCCCTGCCCTTGGACCAATTCCAAATGGAGTATATGAAACAATTGATAAAACTTTCCATCAGCTTTTCAATCGTTAATAAAATACGAACTACTTTATTCAATTTGAGCAGTCAATCCATTTTCTAATAGTGCCTCGCACATTGCCCTCAGTTCTTTAATTGAACCATTTTTGACCTTACACCTACCCCTTTGATGCACGAGCCAAGCGCATTGCTCGGCTTGAATCAATTCATGACTACAAATCCTCATTAAACAACTGATGACATGATCAAATGTATTGACATCATCGTTGTATAAAATCAAACCATGCCGATTTACTGTCTTTTCTAAGATCTTTTTTTTCTCTTGTATTTCAGTTTCTTCACTCATGCTAGTTGTTTCTTAATTTCTCTAATTCACCCATCAATAAATCCTTTTCAGTTTCAGATGACAAATAGAAATTTAAATAAATGTCATTATTTAATCTCGTAAATCCAATTGTTTTGTTACTTCTAAGTAGCCAATCTCCTAATGCCCCGTCTAACGTGGAATTCATTTTTATTGTATGGATTACGAATCCGTTTGGATCAAAATTGTCAATCCCCATTCCGTTTGTATAAAAGGACAACATCGAATTAATCGAACTTGTTTTAAAGGCTTGAGATATTATCATAGAACTGTCTTGGTTATAGTGGAATACACCCACCCTATTCAGACGTTCAATTGAATTTTTATCTAAGGAATCTGTTTGTAGGCTGTAAACAATCATCTCGTCGTTAGGCGC
Organism: uncultured Flavobacteriales bacterium; assembly: GCA_913020765.1. GTDB lineage: Bacteria > Bacteroidota > Bacteroidia > Flavobacteriales_D > Crocinitomicaceae > UBA952. Next base: position 21,217 of record CAJWAO010000004.1, read on the forward strand.
TTTTGCCTTATCAATGATTTTTATTGTGCGTGATTCAGCAGGTCTTTTAAGCACTGCTTTTAATTCGCTTGTCAGTGATTTAGGTGCAGATATAAGTTCATTCTCCAAAGGAGGTTCACTTATCCTATTGGTCTGGTTTATTTTAACATCGACTAGGTTATTTCGCGAGACAGTATTTGAATTCTCCTCGTCCTTTTTGCGATACAAGACAGACGAACCGTTGGCCTCCAATAAATCTCTGGCTTCCTGCATCGTAATTCGTTTTCCATTATAGAATACAACTAAGAACGCATCAGAAATACCATTATTCACCACCTCAGTCTTTCTTAGCCTAGCTTCATCGATGGTCAAGAACTTACCTGAAGAATATCGGTATAACCCATTGGACTCATAAAAATCTAATTCTCTAATTTTAGATAATTCGCTACCTCGAATTTTTCTGTTGAATGCACCGACTTGAACGGAATAGAACAATCCAGAAACATTAACTCCACCGACACTTCTTCCCGCTTGAATCTTCGATAGATTATTGTAGCTATTTGTGTTTCTCAATCTCGCATCTGTGCGACTTTCTTGATCAATTATTTCTTGATTTATACGTTCAGAATCAGAGGAAGATTGAGGATTTTCAGTTTTGATAACGCTTGATCCATTATTTGGGCGTGTAGAAGCATTTTCCTCACTCAATTCTGAAGATTTGGCAGAATTATCCTTTTCCATCAAATCACCTCGATTTGAATTTGTAGAATTATTCAATGCAATAAAGCGATTATCTCTATCGGCAATGCATGTGCCATTTCTTTCATATTCTTTTCCTTTCCAAAATGGCAAACGTTCATCGTTACAATAAGCCACAATAAAGGCGTCACTATAGCCAAAAGAACGGATTTGCTTTTGTGCCTCAACGGCAGAAGAACTACTGTTGAAATAACCAGCCATGTATACGATAAGGCCGTTGGAAAGCTTTTGCCCAGAAACTGGTGTAAACTCTCTATAAACATTTTGCCGAACAGGTCGTCTAAATGCCCCAACTTGAACCCGGAAATTTAAACCTGACGGATTCGAATTATCTATTTCAAATACATCCTTATTTTTTGAGATTACCTCTTGCTTCAGCACAGTGAAATCAGACTTAATTAGTTCATTATCACTGTAATCCACCAGGTCTAAGCTATTCAGGCTCTCCTCTAAACTAGCGGCGCCTTCAACTTTAGGCTCGGTAAATTCATTTCTAAGTAAGGCCTCATAAACCATCGAAGAATCATACGCTGCCAAACTTTTTATTACTTTATCTAGCTTTTTACGAATTAATGTAAGCTTGCTTTCGTTGACATAACTATAGGTTTTTTCCAAATCTTTGTCGGTTAAAGAAATGTTTTGGTTATCGGTGCTCTTTCTGCTGATTTTTGAATCAATTTCATTCTTCAGGGCAAGCTCATCTTCGGCCTCTTTAGAAATTTGAGTCTTTATTTGAGCAATTGACGAACTATCTCTGGATGAGGATATATTTTGAACATTCACAATGTCCTTTGCAAGTCGATTCGCCAGAATACGGTCTTGGACATACGATTTATAGTTTGCCGACTCGAGGACAGAAAGTGGGTCTTTAATTTGAATTAAAGTATTCGTCAGCTGAGTTTCACTAGACATCTCTTCAGAAAAAATAGTTTTTGCGCTATCATTTGAAAATACATTGAATTGATTCGAAACATTTGGAATACTATTTTTTGAAACATCACTATTTTGAGACTGATTGACCGCATCGTCCTGAGATTCAACAGTGATCACGGTACTCTCTTTACTTGATGCTAAAGGATCGTTTTTATTGGTTTTACCTTTCAGGTTTTCCTGAACTTGAATTAGGTCCTTTAAGCTTGTAACAACAATTGATTCATTTGAAATTATTGATGGATTTACTTCATTCTGATACAAATATTCATACTCAGCAGATGCATTTTCAAGCACGAGATTTGAGTTCCTTAGCCTGACCTCCTCCTCTAAATAAAGAATAGCTTGTTGAAGCTTACGAATTTCTTTAACCATCTGCTTTTGTGCCTCAGTTAAGGACTTCTCATTCGTCGCCAACCTTAAAGATGCATCAAGAGCCATCATCTGTGATCGGTTCTTTTCTTTTAATTCATTCAATAGGTCATTTGCCTCCTGTAATTTCTGACGCTTCTCCACATAGCTCAAATAACTCTCGGAGGCCAATATAGATGCAATCTTCTTTTCATTGACAGCTTTGATGGCAACTTGTAATTCATTTCTTTCAAAAGATTGCATTTGTAATAACTCTTCCTCAATCATTAATTTCCGAGATCTATTGGCCTCAATAAGCTTCTTGAGCATACTTATTTCATTTTGAGATTTTGTTCGCGATAACCTCTCATTTAAGTCCTGCTCTTTAATTTGAATCTCTAAAAGTTGTGCATTTAAATTATCAATGGTTTCAAATTGCACGCCGGGAAGGGTTGATTTTAACTTTAAGTATTTATTTTCTATGTTTTGATTTGTTAGCTCTAAGTTCAATTCGTTTTGAAAATAAGCCAGGCTAGCTTCCTGCTCTTCCCGTTTATTGTCAAATAATAATTTATCCTTTTTACGTTTTGGCACTGCCTCCGAATTTACCTCATTGATATCCAGCTCAGCATCAAGTACCAATGCAGTCAATAACTTCACAGATTCACCAAACTCAGGCCCTTGCTCTTCACCAGAATCAAAGCGAATGGTTTCAACACGCTCACTAAATGATTTGCGACCATCCTCAGGATTAAATGACTCCACTTCCCCATCAACCGAGTTTCTTAAAACATTCGTATCTCGTTGCGAACCATTCGGCTTGTTGTTTGGCTTTGAGCGACTGTCTTGCTGGGTCACGTCATCATTATCGTCAGCTACATTTTTTGTTGTATAATCGTCGAACTCAGTCAATTTCTCGGCCGCCAAAGAAGTATTATCGACCGTATCACTCAAAAGTTGACTTGGGTTATTTTCAGTCACTTTTTGAGTGGGCACCTCCTCTGAAGCTATGACTTGATCAGCCGAGGCTGTTTTCGTAAATTCTTGTTCTTTCTGGACGGCAGCAACCAACTCTTGAACCTCATCTATTTCGTTTTCATTAACTGCTACTTCTGCTCTATTATCAGTAGTCCCATACTTTTGACGCTTATTGACTTCGGTAGATTGTTTTTTCTCTTCGGCAGAGGCTTCCGTTATTTCATCTTTCGAAATTTGGTCACGAGAAGATTCAATAATTTCATTAGAGCGATCTATGCTATTTTGTATTTTACCTGACTCCTCCGTCACTTCAGTTGCCTGATTTTCTTTATTAGATACCAGCTCGTTCTGAATTTCTTGGCTATCCTTATTCATCGTATTTACGGTGTCAGGTGCTTTTGCAGAAGCAGAAATCTCTTCACTACTCTGAGGCTCAAGTGTAGGTTGCCCCTTTAACATACCTTGGGTTGAAACTGCTGATTTAGTATCGGTTAAATCCGTATTCAACGCGTTACTAAGCAGCTCTTTTTTATTTGGTTCTTGGAGGATACTCTCATTGTCCTGAGTACCATTATTTAATGAGGGAGTACCTTGTTGAGAATCTTCGGATACTAAAATGTCAGTGTTTCTTTCGCGCTCAGTTTTTGCAGATGTAAAAGATCCCTTTCCATCATCAATTACTTGATTTGCTGATTGAATTTTCGAGTTTTCCTCAACGTTTTGTATTAACGTAGAAACGTCCTGTTCTTGACTGTTCTTTTTCTTAAGCGTATTGTTGCTATCATTCGAGGCCAGAGGTTCACTAATGGAAGCAATACCTTGTGTATCATCGTTTGTAGAAGTAGTTCTGCCTGGTTCTTGATTTTCATTTTTCTCAACAGGCTCATTACTTTTATTAGAGGCTGTAGTTCTGCTGACTGAATAAATATTTTCGGTATCAACATCTGAAGGTTCTATTTTGGATAAAGACTCATCGTCTATGACCAATCTGTCAGAGGCCCTTATTTTTTGTAGTTCTGTATCTTTAGGAATTTTCTCAGAAATTGTGGAATCCAATGTTTCCATAAATTCCACCGAATTGGGCGGTAGTTCTTTAACTGTAGGCGTGGTATTTTTAGTTAATTTATCCTGATTTGGACTAGATTTTGGATCTAGTTGCTTACCATTATATTCTGGCGTTGGCTCACCATTCACTGAATCTGTCTGTTTCTTTATCTCGTTATTTTTCAATTGATTATCATCCGTATTGAGATTCGCAAGTATTTCTCGTGTTGTCCCAAGATTTTGGCCGTCGGTATAATTATCCGGTATCTTCTTTTGACGATCAGATGATGGATTGTAAATGTCTTTATTTATACTCTCTTTCTCCTCTTTTTTAGAACCCTCAATCAATTTTAGCTCTGCCACTGACTCCTCAGTATTTGAATCAAAATCGCGCAATTCAGGTACCTTTTCATTTATTGTTTTTTCATTGCGTTTACCTTGAATTTCAGGAGATAAAACAGAGGAAAGAAGCGTTTGTGAGGTATCAGATTCTCTATTGGTGGCAATCATTTGGTTTTGTTCATCATCATCGACAGAAGGATGAGTTTTGGACAGAGCGTTAATAATCGATTCTGAGTCCTGAATCATTTTATTTACTTTGTTTTCAGCGACCAAATCTTCTTGAGCTTCAAATTGATTCAAGGCTTGAATGTGCTCATATTCACTCGCAAGTATTACTGTGTCTTGCGCTGACCTGTTCAACGCAGAGCTGCGCACTCTAAGTCGTTCCTCATTCTGATTGCTCTTGAGCGTCTTGAGAGATTGACTTGCCTCCTTTCTATCTCTCGCGTAGAGCTCGGCTGAAGCGTATTTGTCGACATTAATTTCATCGTTAAGCGCTTGTAGTTCATTCTCAAGATCATTTCCGTCAGCATCTATCAAGGTAATATTTAGTAAGCCCTCTCTGGCATATATAAGCTGACCTTCAAGTACCTCATATTTTTCATCCAATACCCGCTTGTCTTTATCTAGAGTATAAATACTTCTTTCCACTAGATCAATAGAATCTGACAAAGCCTCCCAGGTCTCAATATTGGAGACGGATCTTTGTTCGAAAACAAGTTCCGCTTTCAAGTTAGCTAATTCTTTTAATTCCGAAGACCTTGCATCAATCAAGGCTTGAATTTCTACTTGCCTCGATTCCATTTCTGTAAGCTCCTTGCGTACCTTTTTCGCGAGGGAACTCATATTTAAAAATCCTAGATCCAATATGGATTCAGAGCGTAGCATTTGACTTAATGAATCTTTATTACCGGATACAAGTAATGCGTCGGCAGTTTTATTGAACTCCGTGACCCTAGCATACATTTGCTGAAGAGTATCTAAATCAATCATCTCTGCATTGTATTCCTTTTGTCCCAATAGTGCGGAAACTATAATCTTTCGATCTATGAGTAAATCATATAATATTGGATTCAAGGAATCAACATCCGTTGTTGTTAATTTATTATTCTGCAGAACAATTAAATCAATTTTTTCGTCAACCTCATCGTTTTTTGCATAGAGCTCATTTATATTTTCAATAAGCTTTATTTTCTGACGTATTTGATCCTCTAGTTCAACTTCTAAATCTATGTAATCATTTATTTTAGCTTGGATTTCATCGTCTTCCATAGGCATAGATTTCATAGCGAGTTCCATTTCCGAGGTGGCATCAATGGTTTTCGTATTAACCATAAGTTTTTCAAACTCGTTGAGCTCTATACTTTCGATATCTACAACCATATCCGAAGTTTGAATTAGGTTTTGATCATAAATAATTGTTTCACGAGAGTCCTCCATTTTATAGCTTACGTTTAGCTCAAATTCAAAACCTTCCACACGCGGAGGAATATCAATTGTATCCTCGAACATGCGTTCTGAACCATCAATTTCAGCCTCAATAAAATATTCCCCTGGTGCTGGAACGATGAAATATAGTGTTCCGAGATCATTCGTTTTGAAAGGACCAAACTTTTCTTTTGAAAGTCCATTGGTAATGTAAAAAACGGCAGACGTATTTTTAGTATCTATATAATCCTTAAAATAAAGACTTGCGACTAACGAGGACAAGACAGGAGCATTAAACCTGGCCTCAACAACGGATATCCCACCAATATCTTGATTTCGATCCGTAGAAAAAATCACATTTTCAGTTGGTAAATTTGGTATGAATAAGAAATCATTGGCCGTTGAGGAATACGGAAAGTTAAGGTTTTCAACCTCCTCAGCTTTCAATGTTTCACGCGATAATTTGGCACGAAATAAATCATATCCTCCCATGGAATTATGACCACTAGAGCTAAAGTATAAATAGCCCGAACGTTCATCATAAAAAGGAAAATCCTCATCTAAAGAGGTATTTATGTCGGAATAAAGTCTTTGTGGTGGATCCCAGTTATTATTTTGGTTCTTTTTCTGATAGAAAATATCTTTTCCAGATTCAATAACATTTGAATAACTTGAGAAAAAGCGATATTTCATTCCCCTTTTAAAAACATATTTGGGGGTGAAATTTTTCTTCGTATTGTACTTTTTACCAAAATCCTGTTGAGAATAAAGCTTATAGTTAATGGAGTCAAATACGTATGCCGAAAAATAATCCTCCACATTTTTTTGAGCTTGTCTAAGCACTTGAATCGCGCGAGGACTCTTTAAAAGTTCTTTGGCATTTTGGCAACGCTTAATTTCTTCGGATGCACCGAGATGTGGACTTTTCTTTGTCTTCAGGCTAATGTAATTCGCATACATATCAATTGCATTGTCGAACTGATAATTGATGTGATATAGTCGACCTTTATAGTAGTATACCTCAGGGGGACAATCAGATTGCTCTAAAAGATAATTGAAGTATTTCTCAGCAGACTTGGGATTCTTTGTATAAAATAAACATACGGCATAACAGTAATTGTAATCAATATTTTTCAAATCATTCGAAAGCAATTGTCGGTAACCATCAATGGCCTGCGCGTATTTTTGCTTTTCAAAAAAAGATCTTGAAGATTTAACAAGTTGGTTCTCCGACTGAGCAATACAAATATCGATTCCTGCCCAAATAAAACAGAAAATGAGAACGAAACGATATGTTATTCGAATTAGAACCAATTTTAGATCAATTTTAAACTCGTAGAGTTTACGCTTTACGCTTCAAAAAGTTCATTTTATTTTCTTCGCCACGCAAGAGCCTTTGCATATTTTTACGATGGGAAAACAGAACAATTACGGATATGACAATTGAAAAAATGATCATTATTCTTGCGTCCTCTAGCATGAAAAAATAACTTACGAAGGGAAACAATAATGAGGCGACGATAGCACCTAAAGAAACGTATTTCCAAACTGCAAAAACCAATATAAAACAACCCAAACATATAAAAGCGGTCTCTGGATTAATGGCAATAATGATACCAAGAGTACTTGCCACCCCCTTGCCTCCTTTGAACTTGGCAAATATTGGGAAAATATGTCCTATAATTGCACAAAAAGATGCAATAAGCTGAAGGATCAAAACCTCATCCTTAAATCCAACATACATATGGGGTAGAAATAATGGGATCGAAGCAGCTATATAACCTTTTAGTATGTCTATCATCAAGACCATTGTTCCAGACTTATTTCCAAACACTCGAAAGGTATTGGTTGCGCCAGCATTCTTACTTCCGTGTTCCCGAATATCCATGCCATGAACGGCTTTTCCAACCCAAACAGCAGAAGGAATTGATCCCAACATGTAGCCAATAAATATTACGATTAGAAACAGCATATTATCGTTTGAGTGACATTATTTGAAACATCTCCCCTTCATCAAAAATAGCAAATCCAAAATTCTTCACCTTTCTCTTATCAGGCTTTATTGATTCTAACTCTTTGAAGAATTCCATATCACTGGTAAACATCTTCAATTCACCATCTCTCTTGCCTCGCTCATATTTCCACCAATTTTGGCGTTTCATTAATTTATCCTCTAAAATCAATTCAAATCCGGACGGAACATTTGACGATGTTTTTTTCAAAAATAATATCTGCCCAGGAACCTTCTTTAAAACCGCCAAATCTCCAATAGAAAAAAGAACCAACTTTGAATTTCGAGAACGTAGACCAGAAATTGCGTCACCGTCGGCATTCTTAGGCAATGAATAGGACTCAAGTCGGAGATCAGGAATTAAAAACGTAGTATTCAAAAAAGAAGGCATCTTTCTCAATTTATCCTCATCATATTCTTTGAATATTTTTTCTCCTTTTTCACGACCGTCTCCCAAAACTGCAAATACATTTGTCAACTCATCTTGTGTTTTACGATCAAAGGTATATTCACTAAGAGAGTCAGAAAGGCTAACCTGATTGGATAATTTATTTACAATAGATTTTGGCAACGGAATATCTATTTTCGAAGTAACCCGAATTATTGTCTTTTCTTGTTTTAAATTATAAGCTATAGTTCCATATGAGGTTACATTTACAGGTGCCAAATCAATACCTAAATCTATTTTACCTATTCCTGAAATTAGACAAGAACCATCTTTTAATGAGATAGAATTGGTTTCAAATGGATTTATCGGATTATTGAGCTTGTCGGAAATTTCAAATCGCGAATTTTCATAATCATAAGAAACTTTGCCATTTGCGCTAAATAAATAAGAATCAGTATTGAAATCCTTGGATGATAAAAATGTTGGATAGATCTGTATACTATCAGAGTTATCGGCATCACGCCATAAAAAGCCAACTGCTAAGGCATCACCCTCTTTATTTTTTAAATTGTCAGAAACAGGAATGCTCACATTCTCAGCAATGATTGTATCCTCAAAGTACATCCAAGACTTGTCAAATGAGCAATCGTGAACGATTCTTGTATATCCTTCACAAATAACACCCTTGTTCTTCGAAGCTATATCCATGGAACCATAATACTCAAATTTATCACTAAATTGAAAATGAATATCTTCAGGAATTATTGCTTTTGCAACAGTTTGTATTTTATCAAAACGAATGGATCTTACCGCCAATTTCGTAGCAAGGCTATCTTGGTCGTAATATAGATAATTCCCAATACCATTAAACTCATTTCTTCCCAGAACTTTAAGGGTAACATCAGTAAACTCATGTAATTTTGTGACCCTATTCGCTACAACTCTAGCATTTTCAAAGGTATCAATGACTGCATTTTTGAGGACATTGACCCGTCTTCCTTTTGGGTATATATAAGCATCTCCCAACTCGAGAAAATCAACTTTATAGCAATTAATGGTCTCATTTTTCAAATCATATTGAGCACTTATCGATTTAAATTGCAAAGAATCTTGCTCTTTGTCTAAAGAGAAGAAATTGTTGGCAACAATTCCTGCACTACTTTCAAAATTGGTTTCTGTACCCTTATTCTTTTCAAAGTCAATACTCTCTCCGTCCATCTGCCAGATAAATTTATCCATCTGACAATAAAACTTATTACTTGGGAATTTAATTCGTTTTGAGCCGCTTGAATTGAATGTACCCCGTCGATCTTTAAAAGAAACATGTGATTTGAGTCCATCAGATTGAATTGCCAAAGGATTCTCTCCGTATTTTGCAAATCGATTTCGAAGCGTAAATGAGGCAGAGTCAGAAAATATATCACTTGATTTAAAATTATACGAATCTGAAACGAGTAATGCATCCATTAAATCAATTCTACCGGACCCAACCATACCCGTCTCCGTAATCGAAATTCCTCCATCCAATACACATTCACCATTAAACATGCCTATGTATGAATCACGGTAAGATTCAATACTTAAGACTTTTAACCTTGGCTTGAAAGACATTTTAGCCAACTCACACTGAGCCTCAGGATATTCTGTGCCGTTTTCGATTTCCTTACTAAAAAAATTTGCCAATCCAATAGTGGAGTCTGGCAAAAACGTCAGCTTTTTAGATGTTGCAGTAGCTTGTAGAAAATTAATCGTCCCTGCCCCCTGTAAGCCATTGTTCGATAATACGATTCTGTTTTGATACATCGATTCTGTCTCATAAAATGGATATCCCTCTTCGGGTGCCTCGGTGATAAAGCCAAATGAATAGTCATTCATAATACGCAAAGGCTCCCTTAGAACTGGAAAGATTCCATCCGAAACAAGTCGGCCTTCCAACCTCAACTCTTTTTCATTGAAGTTATCCAAACTATCAAGAATAAAAGGGTCAATCACATAGTAAAATCGAGTACTATCATATGCGCCATTTATAATATTTTTAGAACTATACAGAATCCTTAGTTCCTTTTTAACATCTAGATAAGGAAAGTTTGAATTGTAACGATTTCGCCCTGACCTCAATGTGGAATCATCTATATACAAGGTACCCTTAAAATCTGAAAATGAACTTGCCATATCTATAGGGCCATCACCATCTCTAGAACTGAGGGGGTTTACACTTAAGTATGCCTCACTCGCACTATCAATTGAAATACTGAAAGAGTCGTAGTCAAAAGACGAATGAATAGAATGAGCTAAAAACTTTCCAGACTGTATCCAACCAGAAACCTTCATGTCCCTATTCTCATAAATTTTTAGGTAAGAAGAATCTGGATAGAATGAAGTACGCTGTTTTGAGGAAAGCATTACCCGTTCTACCTCATTGAGGTAAATCTCCTGAAGATCAACATCTACATACGCATAACACGGTTGTTGCTTTCTTCTTTGAGACGTTCGTAAAAAATCCTTTTCAAGGTTTTGTAAGTATGGATCATTGGCAATCTGAGCGGCTGAAGCATTTAAAACCTTTGGTCTCAAATCACATACAAAGCTGAGCTCATCATAATCTTTATCACCTTTAGAAGATAGTGCATAATTCAATAACTTTTGCTCTACGATTACCTCCTTGGAATTCGATGTGTATCGAATAAAACCTGAACTTGCAATATCAATAAGCTGAGATTTGCATTGACTTATCGTTTTTCTTAAGGCGCTAGCCACTTGACCAACAGGTAATGAATTTGTCTCTAGCGCTATGCTGAGGTTCGCAATTTCGATCAATGGATTCACATTCCCTATACCGGCAAACCTCTGAAAAGCCCGCTGATCGAAATAATCCCAAGAATCCACAAATGCATACTTTTGCTCTTGAGCTGTCCCCACCTCGTAAGTAAACATTGGGAAAGCACTGTTCAAGGTCCAAGAAAGTAATGGCGCCTTAATAAAAAGCTTAAAATAACTATCACTAAAGGGCAATAAATTACTTCCTTTTTTATTTGCAGTTACACGCAACTCCTTATTTGATTCATCCCAATAAAAGAGCGTATTTTTAGCGAAAAGTGAATCTTCACCCTTGTAATACATGCAGAGGTCAGCATCTCTTGCAATAATTTGATCTGGATTCATTAAGAATTTCAATGCACGAATTTCGAACAATTTTCGATTCTTGTAATTAAGTTTGACTTTGGCAAGATTACCTGGTTCACCAGTACCAATAAAATCAGCACCCTGCAACGAAAATCCGCCATCATAATCCAATTGATCTCGCAGGCCTTCAATTTTCAATCTTTTTTCAAAAGAATTAAATATAGGACTCGATTCGCCTAATTTTAAATTAAATAGCGTTTTATCCTTCAGCCGGCCTAAAATCGGTTCCTTAAAATAAGGTGTTGTCAAGGCGACGGTATCCACCTTTAGAATTGATTCACGCGCATTTACAGTGTAGCCGCGGATCTCAGCGAACGTTTCTTCCTTCGGAAAGTTTACCTTTTCCCATGTAATTTTACCCCCTCTACCAAACCACCGCTTCTTTTTAACATCGAAATAACCCGAAGTATTCTGAATAACAATACTATCCACTGGGCCAGATTGATAAACGAAACATTTCAAATTTGTAGAAGAAATATGGACCTGAGGACCAGTTTTGTGTACCACCCAATAGGGTGTACTTCCGTGAAATATCCATTTGTGGTTGTTCTCAGAATAAAAGGAAAATTCTCCGAAAAAATTTAGAGAAAAAACAATAAAGTCATGAATTAAATCCTTACGCTGACCATCAACTTTATTGTCAAACAGCTTATGCCATTTTGAAACAAATGAGGAAGGGAAGACGGACTTTTTTTGATCTATGGCAATATGGATCAATGCCATAATATCAGCTCCTGAAAAATTTCCATCATGTAGGTAATTACAACGTTTTACAAGCCGCTCAAATTCATTATTACTAAAATCTGAGCTTATTACAAATGGTGCAAATTCTTTTTTAAGGAAGTGCTGAAAAGACTCAATAGGAAAGGACTTCGACAATTCTTTTACAAATTTTTCTTTGTTACTCGAATAACGCTGAGCACTCAGCGCTGTTGCAAAAAGAATCGCGCAAAATAACAGAATTGCTTTCATTGAGCTTATTTGTTAAAAACCAGCAGGCACCAACCTCCTCTCTCCTTTTGTGAAATAAGATTTAAGCCTAGTCCTTGAGCCTCTTTGATTATTTCTTGGGCATCAGAACTGAAAAAACCACTTAAATATAAGAAACCATTTGGATTTAATCCCCGCACATAAGCGGCCATATGATTCAACAAAATATTCTTATTGATATTGGCAAAGATTACGTCAAAAGAGTGGTCCTTTACTACATCAATATCGCCCAATACAGAAGTGATTCGACTGCAATTATTTACTTCAGCATTTTTACGACAGTTTTCTACGGACCAAGCCTCTATATCGACCGCAATAATACTTTTTGCACCTACCAACTCACATAAAATTGCTAAAACTCCCGTACCTGAGCCCATATCCAAGACAGCCTTTTTTTCTAACTGAGAAACTAATATCTCCTCACACATCATAAAAGTCGTTTGATGGTGACCGGTTCCAAATGACATTTTAGGCTCAATTGTTATCACATGCTCGAACCTAGATTTGAGGGTATGAAAAGGAGCTACAATTGCCAATTTATTTTCAATAAAAACTGGTTCAAAATTAGATTCCCAAAGGGCATTCCAATTTCGGTGAGCAAGCTCTTTGAATACAAACTGAACTTCTACATCTGGACTCAGTAATTTTAACGCTGCATGAAACCTTTCCTCTGAATAGTTTGATTGGGAAACGAATGCGTGAAGTATATTTTTTTGCTCATAAAAACCTTCAAAGTCAATATCTCCGAGATAAGCAGAGAGTATTTCTGACCATGGTTCAAATGGATTTAATGATATTTCAAATTGATAATGACTCATTCAAGTGCTTCAATAATTGAAAGAAATGAATGAGCATCTAGTGCTGCACCTCCAATCAATCCACCATCAATATTTTCGCATTTAAACAACGCATTAGCGTTTGTTGGAGAACAACTTCCGCCGTACAAAACACTAGTAGTATTCGCGATTTCTGAGCCAAATAAGTTTGTAAGTTCTTTGCGAATAAAGTCATGCATCTCCGAGGCTTGTTCAGGCGATGCAGTCTTACCTGTACCGATAGCCCATATCGGCTCATAGGCTATAGAAATGGATTTAATCTCGTTGATTGAAAATTCTTTTAGTAAGGCTAGCTGATTCTGGATTTTTGACATATGTCTTAGCTCCTCACGTTCAGTTAAGGATTCACCACAACAATAAATAACCTTTAATCCATGTTTCAATGCAGACTCTATTTTTTGTTTAAGAACTTCTTCATGCTCTTCATAAAGTATTCGACGTTCGCTGTGACCAACTAGAACCATGGTACAACCAATTGATTTAAGTTGACTTGCACTAATCTCTCCAGTATACGCACCATTCTCATATGGGCTAAGATTTTGTGCGCCTATCTCAAAACGACCATTATTTCGCTGAATAAAATCTTGTAAGTATATGCTTGGTGGGAAAATCATGACAGCTGTGTCTTCGCTAGTTTCAGGCCAAATGCTCAAACCCTCGGAATATAACTTATTTGCTGCATCTATATCTAGATTCATTTTCCAATTACCGGCGATAATTTTCTTTCTCATCAGTTTACTCTTCTTAAGTCTTTTAATAATTTTTCGGGATCGAATTCGTTATCCTCCGTTCCATCAAAAAATAACCTTTCCTCTCCCCAAGAGGAATAGCGAACACCGGGGAAATTTTTATCTGCCCAAAAAATCGGGACAAAATCTTCTATCGAAAGTACTTTATAATCAAACTCTTGACCAATAAAATTGAAAAATGAAGCGATTTCCTCTTTCGATCCATTGTCTGATTCATCCATGAAAAGAATCTTTACCTCCGGCATTATTCCAGGATGTTTCAAAATGAGGTCTTTCAGCTGTTTGCCGGTTGCCATGCAATGCTCACAAGTCGGAGAGAAAAAGCACAACAACTTATTCCCAGAGGAAATAGAGGGGAAATATTTGGTGTACTTTGATGCTTTTGTTTCTGCCGATTTTCCTGAAACACTGCTTGAAGCTTGGGGTAAAAGCACAAACATCATTAACGATAAAATGAGCCCACTGTAAAGCACAGGGTGAATGTTTCTTTTTTCCTTGATATCATTTTTAAAAATAGTGAGTAGCATGACTAATAATCCAATGGTCAAAATATTTTTAATAAACGCCTCTAAGGGTGTCATAGGAATTAGTTCGCCGAAACAACCACAATTACTTGCATCACCACCAATGAATTGAAAAAATAGATGAATTGAAAAAGCAGATAACAACGCAATCGTGGAGGGTATTGTTATTTTTTTGAGATAAAACGGTAAGAGAATCAAAATCCCAAGGGTAAACTCAAAACCGATAAGCAAACGAGATACCACCTTGGCTAAACCACCTTCAATTCCAATCGCACCCAAATATTTGGTCTCGAAAGAAGAAATCCCCATCAATGGGGAAGGATATAATTTTGCAATTGCAGATACAATAAAGAGTATGGATACAATTATTCTTATTCCCCACACGATGTATTTTCTATTTGAACTTTTCATTTTTTTTTGATTTCAAAATAAAGGAATTCTTAATCCAAAAACGAGTGTTAACAGAACTTTAACCTTCCTCAGATAAATGAATCAACGCGAAAACAGAATAGTTAAGCATATCAAAGTAATTCCCTTCAACACCTTCACTCACTTTTGTCAAACCATCATTATCCTCTATTTTTTTGATCCGTAGAACTTTAGCTAAAATTAAATCTGTGAGGGAGCTAATACGCATATCTCGCCATGCCTCCCCATAATCATGATTTTTACTAAGCATTAATTTCAGTGCCTCATTACGCACCTGATCATACCAATCTGCGGCTTGCTCTGGAGATAATTCATCAGCGTATAAATCATAGGCATATCGACCTTGAATAATTGCCATGACACAATAATTGATTATGGAAGAAAAAGCATCTTCATAACCCTCCCCAACCTTATTTACGCCAGTATCCTGAATTGTTCTGATTCTGTTTGCCTTAATAAATATTTGGTCTGTTAATGAACTGGGGCGAAGTATTCTCCATGAAGTTCCATAATCAAATGTCTTCTTTGTAAAAATTTCTCTACAAACATTCATTACTTTTGTATATTGACTCGTTGTTTTTTCCATCTAAAGTTATGTATACAGACCTATTAAATACGCTTCCTAAAACAATTAATATCAAAGGCAATTTATTTCCATTTGACACCCCAAAGATAATGGGAATTATTAATCTAAGTCCTGATTCATTCTATGAAAATGATGCCGAAAAAAAAGAAACTGCCCTGCTTAAGAAAATTGAATACTTTATCTCAAATGGAGCGGATATTATTGATATAGGAGGAAGTTCTACTCGGCCTAATTCGTCATTACCTTCTGTTGATGAGGAACTTTCGCGCGTATTGCCTTCTTTAAGTGCAATTAGAAAAGAATTTCCCAGTGTTGTTATTTCAATAGATACCGTTCGCAAAGAGGTCGCCCAGCAATCTCTTGAAATTGGAGCTGATATCATTAATGATGTTAGTGGAGGATATAACAATAATGGAATGTTCGAAGTTGTGAGCAAATTCAAGTGCCCCTACATTTTAACCCATAATATTGAGGGTGGCATCAATAAAAACGTTATGGATGAATCAAAAAATACAATAAAAGAACTCATTAAATTTTTCTCAAATAAAATTTCTGAACTGAATTCTTTAGGGATTTATGATATTATTATCGATCCTGGATTCGGCTTTTCAAAAAATGTTAAACAAAATTTTGAAATCATAAAAAACTTTGAACTATTGGATATTTTAAACACGCCTATATTGGCAGGAGTATCCCGGAAATCAATGATTTATAAGCCACTAAAAATTAAATCGAAAGATGCATTAAATGGAACAACAGCAATGCATGCGTTCATCCTCTCTAAAAAGGCTTCCATTTTCAGAGTGCATGATGTGCACGAAATGAACGAAGTAAAAAAGCTTTGGGAGTTGTCATTTTGTTGAAGTTAGGAAAGGATAATTGCAACTTTTTTAGTTACTTTCGTATAATTATTACGTAAAATTCAACTCTTATGAGGTTTTTAGCCTTTCTTGTATTATTCTCACTTAGCAAGCACTCGATTGCGCAAATACCTACTGCAAATTTCAGTATGTCAGACAATCAGGTGTGTCAAGGAGATTGCATTACACTGACCAATAATTCATCAGGAAACCCAATCAATTTTGAATGGACCTTTCAAAATGGTACTCCTTCCACTTACAATGGAGCTAGTCCAAGCCCTATATGTTTTAATACTCCGGGAACTTTTGCCATTACATTGGAAGTATCCAATACTTTTGGCAGTAATCAAACTACACAAACGATTAATGTCGGAGAAACACCAACTGTCAATGCCACATTATCGGATACTTTGAATGGCGCTTATGTAGAGATTGATGATACAACCATAGCAATGTATCAAGAAGCTTATCTTTTTGCTAGTGGAACCCCACCTGGTGGTTCAATGGTTTGGTATCCTAGTGGTGTTCAATCTGACAGCTTACTACCAGACGCAAATGACTCATTAATTGTCACACCTTTCTACGATACATATTATGTTGCCTCCTACTCCACGCCAGAAGGATGTACATCATATGATACCATTTTGGTATCAGTATGGTTTCAAGATACGCTGAGTACAGATACTATTGCTGTAGGCGTTAATATAGCATTACCAAATTCATTTTCACCCAATGGTGACAACCGAAATGATATATTTAGGGTATTGACCAATGTGGATGCTGATCAAAACTTCAACAACGGGTTTTATGAAGGCGGAGCAATTATTGAGGTTGACTTTCGCGTATACGACCGATATGGTCAAATGATTTTTAGAACAACCGATCCACATGAGGGTTGGGATGGTAATTTCAAAGGTAAACCTGTCAACACAGGAACTTATTATTATATGCTCGAATATCGTCTTATTGATGGAGTTTCAGACTCAATCGAGGGAGACGTAACCTTATTTAGATAGAAAATGAAAAATATTTTAATTACTCTTTTGACCTTTATTACATTAGTGAGCGTTGCACAGCAGGATAAATCAATCAGCATGTGGTACCAATCACCAATGATGTACAATGCAGGTTCAGTAGCAACTGGTGCAGAGGATTTTGGTTTTTTTACCAATTTCAGAATGCAATGGCTTCCCTTAACGAAAATGAGAACGAATGTCCTTAATGCGAATTTCAAAATTCCTGATGGTTTTATGGGAAGTAATAATTTTGGTCTTGGTCTTAATGTTATGCAAGATGTAACCGCCGGAGGAGTAAATAATCTGTCATACACGACCAATATGATTTCCATTCCCATTAATTATACGTTGGCACTGGACAATAGAAATAAGTTGTCAGTAGGGGTCTCCCCCGGATTTATACAGCAAAGCTATACCCCGAATCATACATGGGAAGATCAGTGGCAAGGCTCTGGTTTTAATGGAACGAGTTCGGAAACTGGTTTTAATTCAAGTTTTTCAACAATTGACATTAGCACTGGTTTATTTTATCAGCATTCCATGCGAAATAGGACGCTTTTATACGGGGGCGTTGCATTAAACCACATTAATAAACCCAAATTAAACTTTTCATTTGGTAGTGATCGTCTTTATATGCAAACAGTTGTTCATGCCGGAGCAAATATTGTCACTAGAAAAAGAGACCTCCGCGTGAATCCTCAATTGATGTATTTTCAGACAGGTCCTGGTTCAAATATTGTTGCAGGTTTATCACTAGAGCATATCTTAAAGGAGGGGTCTTCAATTACAACGATTAATAAAACAGTGACAGTTGACTATGGTTTTTATTATCGCCATCTCGATGCCTTAATTACGACATTCGGTTTTAAGTTTAAAGGCTTCAGAATGGGGATTGCTTTTGACGCAAACCTTTCGTCTTTGAATCAAGCAACAAACAGTATTGGTGCAATCGAAATATATTTGAAAACACTACATTTGTACAAGAAATCAAATAAGCGAGGAAAAATTAAATAGAGGATTTTCCTTTAAAGATGATATAGCCCTCCTGTGTGAACAAAGAGGGCTTTTTTATTTCCCGTTACTCCCTTCAAAAAGTTATGCATGGCAAACATTACCTTACCTGTATATACTTGTTCAATATTGAATTTATGCTGGCCATTAAAAGATTCTATGAACTCACTCAGCACCTTATTTGATTTGGCATATCCACCAAAATGATAATCCTGTAAAACCTCTACTCTACTTAAATCAACACTCAAGTTCACTTTTTTAGCAAGGTCTTTCATTTCACTCAATCCGTTGAACCCTTTCAATACTGGAACAGCAACTAGCTTTGATTGAGATGACATAGCCATGCAAATACCCAAGCTCGTTGTACAAGTTCCCTGCGCAACAAAAATATAGTCAAAATCGTTGCTTGTCTCCTGAATGATATCCCGACATCCCAAAATACCCTCTAAATTGGCACCGCCCTCAGGAATATGTAAAATTGATCTCAAACCTGTGTCTTGAATTCCATCACGATACTTCTCTAATTTGTATTTTGTGCGTTCAATAAATCGCAATTGCATACCTAACTCAGTGCATCTTTTGAGTAGTCGATTCGAGCCTGAATTCAATTCATCACCTCGAACCACACCTATCGTTTTAAAATTTTCGAGACGACCAACAGCAGCAAGGGCTAACAGGTGATTAGAATATGCCCCTCCATAGGAAATTATAGATTCACAATGATGTGCCTTGGCTTTTTCAATATTGTATTTTAATTTTCGAAACTTATTTCCAGAAATCTCCGGATGAATTAAATCATCTCTTTTCACGAACAACATTAGCTTCTCTTTGTTAATGTTGCGAAGGGCGAAACTATTAGTCTCAGAGCGTTTTATATAGTTTTCGTATAAAGACATTTCAGCATTATGGAAGAAGACTTTTCGATGTTTTCAGGTCGTAAAGATATGGATGAAAAGGACTATTACCTGAGTAAAGACGGTTATATTGTGTTTACTGAGGATTATCACCTCAAAAGAGGATACTGCTGTAAAAGTGCCTGTAAACATTGTCCTTATGAATTCAAAGAAAAGAAAAAGCTCCGCAGAAAAGGCTAAAGATGTACTCCTTGTTCAGGGTATCTTCCGGTAAATTGGCATAGCACTGACTTAATTCTTAGTATATCCTCCTCAACATTTCCCGAAGGATTGAAAACACTGTGAAATCCTCCCCTTTTGTTTTTGTAATCTACATAAGCAATGCAGATGGGAACTTTGGCCTCAACGGCGATATAATAGAATCCTTTTTTCCATTTATCATTATAAGCCCTGGTTCCTTCAGGAGTAAAAACAAGAAACAATTCCTCAGATGATTTAAATAAATCAGCAGCTATTCTGGTTAGGTTGTTTTTTTTGGAACGGTCAACAGGAATACCACCCATTCTTTTTAGAAGATATCCTAAAGGGAAGAAAAAAGCGGCCTTTTTGATGAGATATTTTGCGTTTACGCCATATGAAATAAAAGCCATTTTACCCAGTACAAAATCCCAATTAGAGGTATGAGGGCCCATAACTACGACACACTTCTTCAGACCTTCGGGAGAATTTTTATCAATATCCCAACCAATAATTTTAAATACAAGCTTAGCAATTGTTTTCATAAAGAATAATGATTGACAATAATAAGATAATTCCAAATTGAGAAAGGCTAAAAATTCAGCCTTTCAATGAAATAGTATTTACAATGGTTATTCAGCTCCTTTGACTGTCTCGATGATTCTTGCTGCAATTTTATATGGATCTCCATTGGATGCTGGTCGACGATCCTCTAGCCATCCCTTCCAGCCATTCTCGACCACCATTATTGGAATACGAATAGATGCCCCTCGATCCGAAACACCATAGCTAAAATCGTGAATAGATGCGGTTTCATGAAGTCCGGTGAGCCTCTCATCATTGTAGGCACCATATACTTTTATATGTTCATCTGTAACCGGTCTAAATGCTTCACAAATTTGTTCGTAAATCTCTTTTGAACCACAAGTCCGAAGCGTTGTATTTGAGAAATTAGCATGCATACCAGAACCATTCCAGTCACCTTTGACTGGCTTCGGATGATACTCTATGTAATAACCATACTTTTCTGTTAATCGATCTAGTAAATAACGAGCAATCCATATTTCATCACCTGCTTTTTTTGCTCCCTTTGCAAAAAGTTGAAATTCCCACTGACCACTGGCAACCTCCTGGTTGATTCCCTCAAAAGTAAGCCCTGCATTTAGACAAAGGTTTGCATGTTCTTCAACAAAATCTCTACCGTGTGTGTTTCTACCTCCCACAGAGCAATAATATAACCCCTGAGGACCTGGATATCCTCCCAAAGGGAAACCGAGAGGTAGCTGTGTGTTTCTATCCATGATAAAGTATTCTTGTTCGAATCCGAACCAAAAATCATTATCATCATCATCAATTGTTGCACGGCCATTAGATACATGACTTGAACCATCGGAATTTAAAACTTCGGTCATTACCAAGAAACCATCTCTTCGATCAGGGTCAGGATAAATAGCAACTGGTTTCAATAAACAATCTGAAGCTCCGCCCTCTGCCTGCTTTGTAGAACTTCCATCAAATGACCACATAGGACAATCTTCGAGTTTACCACTAAAATCCTCTACAACTTTAGTTTTGCTACGCATGTTTTGGGTTGGAACGTATCCATCAAGCCAGATGTACTCTAATTTACTTTTACTCATAATCGCATCATTTATTTAACCGAAAAAAAAACTTATCCTAAACTGAACAATAATTTTATAGTTTAGTTAAAGAAGAATTTTTACAAATATAAACGTTAAAAAGGCAGACAATTCGGTAAAAACAGCGATTTTTTCAACAAAACTCGTTACTTTTTCACATTCAAAAGCTTTTAGAATTAATACACTACGCTTAGATAAAAAACAACTACTGATTTGCTAGATACAAAACTCAAAGAAAGGCTAAAAAAAGAACTGCCAGGAACTTCTGTTCACAAGGAATTTTCACCGCTGCGAAAATATCATTTAGATGAAACTAAATATCGTGAAAGTGCCGTTGCGATTCATTTAAAATTCGATTTGGACGATATCGAATTAATATTGATCAAAAGGAGCGCATACAATGGAGCGCATAGTCAGCAAATTGCTTTTCCTGGTGGAAAGGTTGAGTTGTCAGATATAAATCATGAATATACGGCAAGAAGAGAGAGCAATGAAGAAATAGGTGTACCGATTGAAAACGGGACATGCATAGGAAAATTAAGCCCCGTTTTGATACCTGTATCAGAATTCCGAGTAAGTCCTTATGTATTTGTTCATAAAACTTTTCCTGAATTAATTAGAAATCAGCGAGAGGTTGATGAAATCATTAAATGTCGTCTTTCAGATATCAATACACAAACAAAAAAAATATACCGTGATGTTGAAGCCAAATCGGGATTCATTCTTAAAAATATACCTGGTATAAATTACAAAAACCATTTTATTTGGGGCGCTACAGCCCTCATGATACATGAACTGAATTGTATCATCAAAACGTTGTAAAGCAAAAAGAGGAACAAACCGTAACTTGTTCCTCTTTCTGCTAAACCATGCTAAACTATAAAACTCAAAGTCACAAGAACTGCAACTTTGGTGCAAAGATAATACATGTTTTTAATTCGGTTACAATTTTTTTTTGAAAAAGTCATTTAATTTTTCGGGCCCTGACCATTTCACGTTTACCAGGAGGGCCATTAAGGCTAAACACCTCAAAACCAGAACTTTTTAAATCTCTCTTAAATTGTCCTTTTGCACAATAGGTAACCAATTCCCCTTCAAAATTCAGAAATGAATACATTTTTTTTAGGATTGAAACATTCCATATCTCATGTTGTACACGCGGACCAAAAGCATCAAAATAAATAAGGTCAAATTTTTTAGTAATATGGGTATCCTCAACACGTTCTTCCAATTTTATGAGTTGAAATTTAGGATGAATTGAGTTTATCGCAGACCATTTAGAATGAATGATTTTTTCATAATATACTGCTGCATTTTTGTCCTCTATTAAACGAGGATAATCCATTTTCTCCATCAGCTCAACAGGTACAGGATTAGCCTCGATACCTACATAATCAATTGTATAGCCCATATGAGATGAAACACAAGCAGTTAGTAATGCATTTAAACCTGTCCCGAAACCAACCTCAAGAACCCGAAAAGATGTTTTTTTTTGATTGAGTAAACCGTTCTGAATAAACACATGCTTTGCCTCCTGAAGGGCTCCATGAAAGGAGTGGTAATGCTCGTCTAAATCAGGTACGTACAATGTATTGGAGCCGTCTGCTGTTTTGCGTAATTCAAGTTTCATCCTATTTTTTTCGTAAAACGGTCAATCCGTCGCGCAGAGGAAGCAGAAGTACCTCCACCCTACTATCATCGATTAGGGCTTTATTAAATGACTTGAGCGCAAGCGTATCAGCATCATTCTCATCGGGATCAATAACTTTTCCTGACCACAATACATTGTCAGCAATAATGTAACCACCCGAATTTAGATTTGGAAAAGTCATATCGTAGTATTTTTGATAATTTTCCTTATCCGCATCGATAAAAATTAGATCCCATTTTTGCTCGAGCTTTGGTAAAATAGAGAGTGCATTTCCCTGTATCATCTTAATTTTTGATGCGAATTCTGATCTAGAAAAATAAGCATTGACTCGATCAATTAGCTCAATATTCTTATCTATGGTTATGAGTACTCCATCATCTGTAAGACCCTCGGCCAGACATAAAGCAGAATAACCGGTATATGTACCTATCTCTAAAATAGAATTCGGACAAATCATTTTGGAAAGCATACTCAGTGCCCTTCCTTGAAGATGTCCGCTAAGCATTCTTGGTTGCAAAACCTCCAAATAAGTATCTCTTCTTATTTGTTCTAAAAGAGGACTTTCGGGTGATGTATGGGCCTCAGCGTATTGCTCAATTTGAGGGTCTAAAAAATTCATGCGCTTCAAGTTTGAAGCAAAGATAAAGAAAGCATGAACCTTTCTAACGACATTTAGCTATATTAAGTTCCATCATTGAACTCCTTCTGGATTGAAATGATGGGATTGAAAGATAAATTCTAACTTTACATCCGTTAAAATTAGTTATGACAGTTACCGAAATACGAAAATCATTTTTTGATTTCTTTGAAAAAAAGGGCCATCAAATTGTTCCTTCTGCACCTATGGTTGTGAAAGACGACCCAACCCTCATGTTTATTAATGCAGGAATGAATCAATTCAAGGACTTTTTTCTTGGTAATGAAGTTCCTGATATTAGAAAAGTCGCCAATAGCCAAAAATGCTTAAGGGTATCAGGTAAGCACAACGACCTAGATGAGGTGGGTGTAGATACATACCACCATACGATGTTTGAAATGCTTGGAAACTGGTCATTTGGTGATTACTTTAAAACAGAAGCTATAAGCATGGCTTGGGAGCTTCTAACAGAGGTATATGCGCTTCCGAAAGATAGACTCTACGTCACTGTATTTGAAGGTGACAAAAGAGATGGTGTCTCTGTCGATCAAGAATCGATTGATTTATGGAAAAAGCACATTGACTCAGATAGGATTATCAAAGCGCCAAAAAAAGATAACTTTTGGGAAATGGGGGATATTGGACCATGTGGCCCATGTACTGAAATTCATATGGATTTAAGACCTGATAATGACCGTATTGAAAAAGATGGTAAAGCCCTTGTAAATAAAGACCATCCACAGGTTATTGAAATATGGAATCTTGTATTTATTCAATATAATCGTAATGCAGATAATTCGCTTACAAACCTACCCGAAACGCACGTTGATACGGGAATGGGATTAGAAAGGCTTGCAATGGCCCTACAGGGCAAACAATCCAATTATGATATCGATTTATTTCAATCAATTATCCAAAAGATAGAATCGCTTTCGGATATAAAATATGGTACATCCGAGGAAACAGACATCGCATTAAGGGTCATCGCAGATCACATTCGAGCAATTTCTTTTTCCATTGCAGACGGACAGCTCCCTTCTAATACTGGCGCTGGCTACGTCATTAGAAGGATATTAAGAAGAGCCGTAAGGTATGCCTACCAAACCTTAAGCTTAAAAGAACCCTTCATGGGTGAACTCGTTCCTGTTTTAATACAACAAATGTCAGAGGCTTATCCCGAGCTTAAAACCCAAGCTAGCATCATAAAAAAGGTAGTCACAGAGGAAGAACAAAGTTTCCACAGGACACTGGCGCAAGGCATTAAACGAATGGACCAGCTAATCAAAAAATATTCTGCTAAAAACGAATCATTGATTCAAGGTGAAGAGGTTTTTGAATTATATGATACTTATGGCTTCCCATTAGACCTAACATCACTTATCGCAAGAGAAAATAAACTCTCGATAGATGAAAAAGGGTTTGACAGCTCACTCAAGGCTCAAAAAGAAAGATCTCGGAAAGCTGCAAGTATGGAGGTTCAAGACTGGGTAATTGTCAACGATACCAAAGAATCCACATTATTTCTAGGATATGATGAACTCACAGCTCATGTCAAGATTTCAAAATACCGAGAAATAAATCAGAAGGGAAAAATATTTTATCAAATTGTTCTCGATAAAACCCCCTTCTACCCTGAGGGTGGTGGACAGATTGGCGACCAAGGATCACTCATTTTTGAGAACAATAGCACACCTGTTTTTGACACGAAAAAAGAAAACAATCTAATCGTTCATTTCACGAGAGAGCTGCCTAAAGACATTACCCAAGAATTCATGGCGAGTGTGAACGTTTCAAAAAGAAATAACTTAGCAAAAAACCACACGGCGACGCACCTTCTCCATCACGCGCTTAAGACTGTTTTAGGGCCCCATGTAGAGCAGAAAGGTTCATTGGTACAACCTAATTCACTCCGATTTGATTTCTCTCACTTTACGAAAGTCACTGCGAAAGAACTTGAGAATATTGAATCCTTGGTTTTACAAAACATTGAAGCAAACATCCCGCAAGAGGAATTTAGAAATATACCTTTAGAAGAAGCAAAAGAAATGGGTGCAATTGCCTTATTCGGGGAGAAATATGGAAAAGAAGTTCGGGTAATAAAATTCGATAATTCCATTGAGCTTTGCGGTGGGACTCATGTCGCATCCACGAATAGCATTGGGATGTTCAAAATTACGGCTGAAACTGCCGTTGCTTCAGGTATCAGAAGGATAGAGGCCATCTGTGGAGATTCAGCGAATACTTTCTTTAGAGAGAGAACAACAAAATATGAAGCGGCAGCGTCCTTACTCAATAAGCCTAAAAACCTTGCACAAGCCATTCAAGATTTAATGACCAAAAACCAAGAATTGTCCAAGCAAATTGAGAACCTTCAAAAGGGAAATACCAAAAGAATAAAAGGCGCTTTGCAAGAGAAAATATTCATAGAAGAAGGTATTAATTTCCTAAACGAAATTGTTGAGCTCCCCTCCTCAAGTGTTAAAGATATTTTATTTCAACTTAAAGGAGAAATAAACAACTTTATCGGTATCGTTGGAAATATCGATGGAGATAAATGTGGCTTACATATTATTATATCTGACAATTTAGTCAAAGAAAAAGCATTCAATGCGGCAAATTGGATTAAAGAAACGAGCCACTACATACAAGGTGGAGGCGGTGGTCAGGCATTTTATGCATCAGCAGGCGGTAGAAATGCAACTGGCCTACAACAGGCCATCGATTACGTAAAAGAGATAATCTAGACGGGCCTAGTAATTATGAAGTCTTGATAAACCTAAAGACCTTGTTGAGGTAATTCTTGGTTTCGGGTTCTAAATTTAGTATCAGTATGGTTCCAAAGAAAATAAGGCCTGTGATAAATGTCCTCAAAATAAATTGAATCCAAATATTCAAATCAAACATTGGAATATTTACAACTACAATGATACTAGTTATACCCAAAATTATAATCAATAACTGTCTCCAGGTAAATGGATGAATCGAGTAAGCAAAGTAAACGAAAAGTAACCTTCCTAGATTATATAATATTAGCGCTATTGCAGTTGATATTGCGGCACCTACAATTCCATAAATTGGAATTAAATAAAGATTAAGAAAATATACAATACCGATGAGACTGAAGGTGAATATTAAATCATACCTATATTTTTTAGAAGAAGTAAATATGTGCCCATTCAAACCGAAATACATATCTAGTAAGCGCCCCATCATAAGAAAGAAAAATACCCAAATACCTTCTGAAAATTCAGGTTTAAGAAATGAAAATAAGAAATCAATATTTACCCATGTGAAGATGAATAAACCCAAGCCAACCACCAATGACACGGAACTAACCTGTCGATAAAGTAAGCGCATGTTAGAGAAATCTCTATTTTTCCAATGCTCAGAAATTATGGGTGAGCTAACCCGAATTAACGATTTGTAAGGCACCTGCAATGCACTGGTTAAAAATACGACAGTCGTGTATACCCCTGTTGCTTTCAATCCAATGAATTGGGCAATCATAATCACATCGAGCGCATTCACCAAAACCCTTCCTAACGTATTCATGTAATTAAATGCAGAATAATTGAATATGATTTTTTTAAACCTTTTTGAAATATTGATCTTTTTGGGATTGATGAATAATTCGCCTAGGTACTTCAAATAAATGATTAAAACCAAAGGAGGTACAAAAAAAACAAGACTATGCGCAACAACAAAATCCTCAAAATCAATCCAATCTAACCAAAAGAACAATAACAATAGACTAACGACCAGACGGAGTACAATATCCATTGCCAAAACTGAGATGACATTTTTAAATAAAGAACGCAGGTAAACCTCCAGAACCAAATACATGAGATAGCCAACCCCAAGAGGTATCACCCATAGATAAAAGTCAAGAAATAGTGGGGATTTTGATTCATAGATATCCTCAATATTAGATCGAAATACCAAGAAAAAAAAGGTGACAATTGCAATACCTAAAAAAGTCATTAACAGAGAGAAACTTAAGAAACCATGGTGGTTATTTTCTTTGTTTTTAAAAAATGGAAAGAATTTCCAAATACTGTACACCGCGCCAAAATTTGAGAATTGAGCAAATAGAACGCCCAAGGAAAAAACCAAGTTGACCACGCCAATTTGTTCAGTAGAAAAAACCAATAAAAAAAATAAACCCTTATTGAGATACCCTAAGATCAATCCAAAAGAGGAGATTATTGTTGTTCTTAACGCATCTTTTTGTACTAAACCCATAGCTACTAACAAATATAAACGTTCAAATGACAACTATCCAATAAATAACATTGATAAGCAAATCCCCGTCGCGTATTCAAGAAGATTTGAGCTTATATATCGACCTATCAAAATATTTGGGCTTCGCTTATTATCCTTAAATTTATTCCAATTTTAAAGTGAAAAAAGTTTTAATCATAACATATAGTTGGCCACCTGCTGGAGGCATTGGTGTTTTACGCTGCTTAAAGTTTGTAAAATACCTGCGTGACTTTGGATGGGAGCCAATTGTACTAACAGCAGAAAACCCATCTTATCAGTTTCTTGATCATGACAATATAAAGGAGATTCCTGAAGGAATTGAAATACATAAAGTTCCTATTTTTGAACCCATTAACGCTTTCAAAAAAATCACAGGAAGAAAAAAGGACGCACCTCTTCAGAACATAACTAACAATTCATCGAAGAGAAGGTCCATTATAGATAAGTTTGGAATGTGGGTACGAGGAAACTTCTTTATCCCTGACGCAAGAAGTGCCTGGATAAAACCATGTGTAAGTTATCTAGACAACTATTTAGAAAATAACCAAATTGACGCTATTTTGACAGATGGCCCTCCCCATACAAATACTGTGATTGGAATGCGTATTTCTCAAAAGCATGGGATTCCTTGGCTAGCGGATTTTCAGGACCCTTGGACACAGGTAGACTACTATAGTGAATTGTATATTGGAAAACGTGCAGATAGAATTCACAGAGCATTGGAACAAGAGGTGTTTCACACAGCGAAGAAAATCACTATCGCTAGTCCCTCATGGAAAAAGGATCTGGAATCGATTGGAGGTAAAAACGTAGATGTAATTTATTACGGTTTCGACGAAACAGATTTTATTGACTTTTCTCCAAAACAGGAAGATTCATTTGTAATATTCCATGGAGGATTATTAGGAGAAGACAGGAATCCAGAAACTTTTTTCTCAGTGATAAGAGAATTAATCAATCTCCACCCTTTAATGGGAAGTAAGATTAAATTGAAGTTTGCTGGTGAAGTAGATTTGACGGTAAAAAATAGTTTAAGGAAGCACAATCTTTTAAAATATACAGAAATGATGGGCATGATTCCGCGCAAACAAGTGATTAAAGAATATGAAAAGGCCTCCCTCCTACTTTTACCTATCAATAAGGCAGATAATGCTATGGGGAGAATCCCTGGAAAGTTATTTGAGATATTGAGGACTGGTAAAAACATTCTAGTCTTGGGACCGGATGATGGAGATGTTAAATCAATTGTTGAAATGGAAAAAAGAGGACGTTCATTCGAATATGACAATAAGGATTTACTGATGTCTTATTTGAGCAATTTACTTTTAAACAAAAGTGAAAATATCAATTTTAAGGGCAACATTGATAGGTATTCGAATAGAATGATTACAGGAAAGATTGCGAAATACCTCGATGAAATGATTTATGCCAAAAAAAATGCTTAAAAAAGTAATATCATACATTCACATTTTGTTCTGCTGGACCATTATTGCTCCGCTTAACATCTTTGTAAGAAGAGAAAGAGGATTAACGGTTGTCATTGGGAAATTATCAGGAGAAATAGCTGATAATACGAAATACTTATTGATTCATGGGATTCGGGAAAATAAAAATATCCGTTTCCTAACAAAGAGTGCAGCCGTGCTTAACGCAAACAGCGACATCAAAAAACACATTGTCTTATTTGGGAGTCTAAAAGGAGTTCTAACACTGCTAAGAGCATCGCAAATTGTAGTTGATTACTCTCATTGGTCATATCGAAACCCGATTTACTTCTTTCTTTCCCTAAAAGCAAAAAAAGTGCATTTATGGCACGGACTTACCTTTAAACCTGTCGAGCTCGGTTTAATTGCAAAGGGAATTCCTTATCTCAAATCGCGCCTCTTTAGACATATTGTCAACTATGATTTGATGGTTTCAACCTCCAATTTCTGGACTGAGCACCTCTATAAAAAATATTTTTTAGCTAAAGATGTTGAGAATTATGGATACCCAAGAAATGATGTTCTTTTCAGAAAACCTGACCAACTGGACCTTATCGGAGTCGACCTAAACAAGTTTAATATGCTAAAAAAGGCCAAAGAAAAGGGCTATAAACTAGCGATCTATTCTCCTACGTTTAGGGATGATGGAAGCGACGCATTTTCGAGTGGAAATTTAAATCTTGAAAAACTAAATATCTTTCTCAGCAAGCACAATATCATATTGATCTTGAAGATGCATCCACACAATGCCCATGTATACGAGGATCTATCCAATATCTTGAATTATGGTAAAGATTTCGACATCTATCCTGTGATGTCATTGTCCGATATGATGATTACAGATTACTCTTCTATATATATCGATTATTTAATAATTGATCGCCCAATCGTATTTTTCAACTACGATTACGAAAAATATTTAGAGAAAAATAGAAAATTACAAACGAAATTCTTAGACACAATTCCAGGAGTTATTACAAGAGAACAAGAAGGTTTAGAACAAGCAATACTTGACCACTTAATTTCTTGCAAGGATTCACATAAAGGAGATCGTACGAAATTGAAAGAGACCTCCTATGAATTCTTTGATGGAAATAGCGCTAAAAGGATTTTTTGTAAGTTTGAGCAATGGCAAAAATAGTATTTGTATATCTCGAAGAGCCCTACTTTATTTTTCATTCAATCGGCTTGGCCATTGAGCTTGCAAAAAGAAAAGAAAACGAGGTAAGTATACTGTTTAATTCCAGAAACGAGAGGGATTTGAGAGAATTTTTACCTATCAATCATTCTATCAAATTAACAAGGGTAACTCCCCCCTGGATCGTTGCGCTTCCTTTATATATTGAAATTAAATTAAATTATCGAAAATCGATTTTCAAAAAATATAAAGAAGTCTTAGCGCAGCAAGATGTATTCATATCAAGTCTCTATAATGACTTGATCATCCGTGAAGTTATTGCACCAAAAAAAATAGCAATGGTCTATACAGCTCATGGACCTGCAAATCGCCAATACTGCTTCAATGATATTGTAAAACAGTTTGACTTCTTTTTCTGTGCTAGCAAAAAAGAAGCTGAAATTCGACGGGAAATGGGACAAGTAAAAGCAAATAACCATTGTGTTGGAGGTTATTTAAAGCTTGATGTTGCTCAACCGAAAAAATTAAATGTGTTCCATGATGATCGTGAGGTGGTTTTATATAATCCGCACTGGGATAAAAAGCTGAGCTCTTTTTTTAAATATGGTTTTGATATTTTAGACTTCTTCAAGGACCATCCAACAATGAATTTAATATTTGCTCCGCACGCTTTGCTCACAAAACGAAATCTTTTACTGCGCCTCAGACTAAAGCGTTATGAGAAATATGCGAATATTCACATGGATTTTGGGTCAAATAGGAGCCATGATTTTTCTTATGTAAAGGCCGCAAATATTTATCTCGGGGATGTGAGCAGTCAAGCACTAGAGTTCTGCCTACTTGAACCAAGAAGATGTATCTTCATAGATGTGAACCAAAACAAAAGCTCGCGTTACATTTCGTGGGGCCTTGGTGATGTGTATGCTAATGATTTTAATATGGCCAGCGCATTAAACCAATTGGATGCTTCATATGATAATGCTTACAAAGCAAAGCAAAAATGCATTGTAGAAGATGTTTTTACAATACCTAAAGAAAAAACGAGCACTGAAACGTTCGCAGATGAGCTATCCTTATTTATAGCCTCCAATAGCTAAACATTGCTCTAATTTTTACTGAAATTACTTCTGAACAATGACACGTATCACGATGGGGTCCTCGGATTTATAGACCGCCAAGCCCTTAGACTGAATCTTATAGAGTATCTTAAATCCAGCTGTCTCTAATCTCGAAATGAATGAATCAAATTCTACAAATCGACGGTAATGGTCAGTGACAAAAGAATTATCAGTTAAAGCCTCTCCTTGACCAAAAAGTTCATCATGTACGCTTCTAATTTCGATATAGAAGAGACCTCGCTCCTTCAAAGCACGGTATGCCCATTTCAAGGTTCTAATTTCTTGTTCTAAGTTGACAGAATGTAAAGTGAATCGAGAATAAATATGCGCTACCAATTGTCTCTCACCTAAATTCGTGAAATCTGCCTCTTCAAAGGATAAATTTTCGGTTTTATAATGCTTATTAAGATACTCAACCTCATTCTTACATTGATCAAATGCAACAATATTTACACCAAATTTCTCAAAGAAGATACTGTCTCTGCCATTTCCACAACCCAATTCGTATAAAGTTTCATTTTTCTTCAAAAACGGTAAGACAAATCTGGCAAAGGGAGACTCCTCACCTGGATCTTGATTGTTTTTATAATAGTCTTCCCAATAGTTTAAATACGTATTCATATTTGACTTGAAATTTTGATGACAAAGTTATTGCTTTTCTATTACTGATGGCATACAAGTCAACTAGTTTATTAATGCGTCTTGATTCTTCGTTTTTTTTTGCGATTCATCTTATTTCGAAAGACCTGGTTTTATCTCATGCAATAACTCCTTGATAAAAACGAATACGCAAATAATTAAGAGAAAAATTGATGAGAAAGAAGAAATATTTTTTGAATGAGTATAAGTTTCAGGTTCAAAACGCCATTCTATATTGTTTTCACCCTTCGGAATTGTTACTCCCCTCAATACGTAATTGGCACGAAAACTGGAAGTTAGTTTCCCATTTATATAGCAATTCCAACCTTTCGGATAGTAGATCTCGCTGAAGATAGCGTGCTGAGCAGATAAGGAGCTGCTGACATATTTAATTAAATCAGGCCGATAACTTGTCATCCGAATTGAGGCAGATAAATCAGGATTCGTAACGCTTGCTACATTCTTGAACTCATCATGTACAATAGCCGTATTTTTTAAATTTAACGCACTATCTGAAAGAGAAATGATTTCACTATTCGCATCCTTAACTCTTTTTAAATTAGGGACGAACCAGGCATTACCCATTGCATAAGGATTTTGCACCGGTCGATTTCCTGAATTTAAAATCACATACTTCGTATTCATCATATTTAGAGTTGGAGTCTTGTCAAAAACACTTAATCCAAATTGATTGATATTCTGCTGAATAAAAGCGATCTCCTTCGAAATTCTAAAATCAATGAGCTCCTGATATCGCTTGAGCTTTGCACCATGATAACCACCTATACTTTTATGGTAATAACTTGTGACGGATTCCGCAAAAGGATTGTTTAAGGTAAATACTCGATAGTTTGAATTTTGATTGAGCACACCATAGTCTGCAATAAGGTTTTTGAGCTTCGTATTTTCTAATGAAGAATAATAGAAGTGTTTTTCCATGCCTTCAATAAACGTAGCTTTCTTGCCCTCAATATCCTCAATATTAGTACTTTCTGAAGCTAAAATAAATTGGTCTGCTGCACTCGGCATTTGTGGAGGAAGTACTGCAAAATCATTGGGTTCAAATTGAAGATATGCAATTCTATCTTCATCTTCATCCATGAAACCAGCAGAAACCAGGTTTGAAATGTTATCAACCTCCATATCCGACTCATCGATAGATAAATTCAAGTATCTTTTTGAAATAGTCAAATTATCACCGATTGCAAGAACTGCAAGGGATAGCCCAATAAAAATTGTGGCAGACCTTTTTTTCATAAAATAGAACAAGCAGAGTAAGGTAAGTAAACAAAGTCCAAGCGCACGTATGGCATCTTGTCTGAATAGAAAAATACGCGCATCTTTAATGGCTGATTTTAAGCTTAACAGATAATCCTTCGCCTCCGGTTGGTTTTTTAAAGTATCTGCAAACATTTGAGATTCATTATCTGAAATAAAATCACCGCTTAGCCCTGGAATCAATAATATTAGAGTAAAAAACAACAGTAAAGCACCCCCAGTTAAATATATCTTTTTAGGTACATCAAACGAGAACTTCTTTTTAAACAAACCGTCAACAAATAACAAAGCAATCATCGGAATGATCAGCTGTAGAAGTACTAAAATCATTTTCGAATCTCGAAATTTATTGTAGAGAGGGAAATGATTTATAAAATAGTGATTGATACCGTCTGGGTTATTTGATGAAAGGAGCATAGCCAAAATTGCTAGTAGTATAATCGGCCACTTGATGGGATCTTTCATAAAGACAATCCCAAATATAAAAAGCGTAAATAGAACAACACCGAAGTAAAATGCTCCACCGCTGAATCGTTGACCACCCCAATACCTGTTTTGACGCTGAAAGGTTTGATCGATGGCAAAATCAGTCTCTTTTTCAACATCCCTCTCAGAAACATAATCCATCAATTCTTCATCATTGCCTAAAGCACCACCTTTTTCGCCTCGAGCATTTGGAATAAGCATCGACAACAACTCACCATTTCCGTAATTATATTCTAGGATATAGTCAGAATTTAAACCACTTTTTTGAGCCGTCTCTTTTTCGGAACCATCAGGCTCAACCGTTAATTCTGTCGGTCCCCTTGTGGTAAATTCGCCATATTCCATGGTGGTCATGAGATTTGATGCATTTGAGAGTAATGCCAAAACAGCGCCAAAAATTAAAGCAAATACAGGATAAAGCATAGCTTTAAATGATTGCTTTTCAAAAACCGACAGACGTATGAGCTCACCGAAGCCGACAAATAGACATAAAAAACCAAGATAATAAGTCATTTGAGGGTGATTCGCCATTAAGTTTAAACCAAGAAATAAAGCAAAAATCGAGGCGCCTAATAATATCTTACCTCGAAATGATAAGATCAAGCCCCCTAATACAGGGGCTATATAAGCTATGGTTTTAACCTTTGTGAGATGCCCAGCCCCCAAATACAATATATTTATTGTTGAAAAACCATAGGCAACAGCGGCTAAAATGGAAAGCCACGGATTTATGCGCAAACAAAGGGCGAAAATATAAAACCCCAGCATCATTAAAAACAATAAATTGGCCATCTTCGGTAAGCCCATTTTTAATACCGAATCCACGTAAATAAGAAAATTATTCTTGTGATGTACCAAAATCTGGTAAGCAGGCATTCCTCCAAACATAGAATTGGTCCAAAGAGGATCAGTGTCATTTGTAACGTGATGGTCAAGGATTTCCTTGGACATTCCTCTATACTGCTTTACATCCTGTTGCTTTAGGCTGTAACCTTGAAATAGCGGAGAAAAAAACAGAAACGAAAAAAGAAAAAAAACGCTTAGCGCGACCATATGTGGTAATACTATTTTAAAGTATGACTTCATGACTTATTTTTTTGAATTTGAATACATTCGGACATCATCATTTGAAATAATCGGCCCACATAAAATTACCAACCGTTCTATTATATTTCTCAACTCTCTAATATTTCCAGTCCAATCTACCTTTTTTAGTTCTTCAAACGCCGAATCATCAAACTTTTTCAAAGGAATTCCTTGATCCGAACAAACCATTTTAATGAAATGATTCGCAAGCAAAGGAATATCTTCTTTACGGTCATTCAAGGATGGAACATGAATGATAATTACTGCCAATCTATGGAAAAGATCCTCTCGAAATCTTCCCTCGGCAATTTCTTTTCTCAGATCCTTGTTCGTAGCAGCAAGTACTCGGCAGTCTACCTTGATCTCTTTTTCACTCCCAACACGCTGTATGACATTTTCTTGAAGCGCCCGCAATACTTTCGCCTGAGCACTGAGCGACATGTCTCCTATTTCATCTAAGAATAAAGTTCCTCCCGAGGCAAGCTGAAACTTTCCTTTTTTATCCTTTACGGCAGAGGTAAAAGCACCTTTCTCATGACCGAACAGCTCACTTTCAATGAGCTCAGCGGGAATGGCCGCACAATTAACCTCTACAAAAGGCATTTTCTTTCTACCAGAAAAATCATGTAAGGACCGCGCTACCAGCTCCTTTCCTGAACCATTACCTCCGGTAATCATTACCCGAGCATCAGACGGAGCTACTTTTTCAATCATCGCTTTGATTTCATGAATCGCAGGTGTTTCGCCTATAATGGAGCTTCCCTTGAACTTTTTAACGGTCTTCTTCAAAGTTTTTGTTTCTGCCACCAACAAATTGCGGTCTTTAACATTCCGAAGCGTGACTAATATTCTGTTTAAATCAAGAGGTTTTTCAATAAAATCAAAAGCACCATCTTTAATAGCTTGAACAGCAGTATCAATAGTTCCATGGCCACTAATCATTATAATTGGGGTTTCTATGTTAAGATTGATGGCGCTCGATAGAAACTCAAGACCGTCCATGGCTGGCATCTTGATATCACAAAAAATCAGATCAAATTCCTTGTTTTGACTAAGCTTAAGACCTTGCTTGCCGTCCTCAGCTTCCTCTACAGAGCAGTCCTCGAATTCAAGTATCTCCCTTAGTGCGCGTCTTATCGCTCTTTCATCATCAATAATCAGTACGTTCATATCTATCTAACTTTTCGCTCTAACATGGGCACAAACTTAAAGGTCCCATATTCCTCCTGTGAAATTTTACCGTTTACGTCTTTTTTAATTTTTAACATTTTCTGCTCTTTTCCATCACCAACTGGAATTACCAATATTCCGCCGTTTTTAAGCTGATTAATAAGCTCATTGGGTAGTTCAGGCGCACCACAAGTTACCAAAATTCTATCGTAAGGTGCGTAGGCTTTTTTACCTTGGTAACCGTCACCAAAAAAAAGCCTCGCAGTAAATCGAAAATAGTCAATCATCGATTTCGCCTTTCGATGGAGCTCTTTGTGCCGTTCAATACTATATACTTTTGCACCTAAAGCTGCCAATATGCATGTTTGAAAACCTGAACCCGAACCTATTTCTAAAACTTTATCACCCTTTGAAACCTCTAAAAGTTGCGTCTGAAAAGCTACTGTATATGGGTGCGAAATAGTTTGTCCAGAACCGATCTGAAAAGCCATATTGGCGTATGCCTGCTCATCAAAAGCTAAGTCTAAAAAATAATGTCTCGGAATTTGATCGAATGCATCAAGAATTCGACTATCGACAATACCCATTTCTTGTAATGAACCGATTAAAATCTTTCGTTTACCCTTATGTTTGTAAGAATCCTGGAGATGATTCATTGATTATAGTCAATTAAGTTTAGCAAAATAATTTATCCGACGTTTTTATGAAAAACAAATTTAACTCGAATTTAATAGTTTTAGGGAGGATACCTCTTTAAATTCTTAACTTTACGCGTGATTTAGAATAGGATACCGATGAGTACAATAGATACAGACAAATGGTATGTGATAAAAACAATGAGTCGAGCAGAAAAAAAAACTGCAGAACGACTTTATTCCATGGGTTTTACAACCTATTTACCTTTACAGACAACGATTAAGCAATGGAGTGATAGAAAAAAGAAAGTAGAGGTTCCTTTAATACCAGGAGTGCTTTTTGTGAATTGCAATGAATTAAAACTGATCAGGGTTTATAACGTGCAAGGTGTACATTCCATTTTAAAACTTTCAGGCAAGTTTGCCATCGTACGTGAGACAGAAATACATAATCTCCAACTTTTACTAAAAGACCGAATTGAAATCGCAGAAGAAGGTTTTGAAGAAATTGCGGAAGGAGAATTTGTAGAGGTCGTGCATGGGCCTTTACAAGGAATAATTGCAACCTCTATTGAACATCAACGTAATTATAAAATAATAATACAATTTGAGAGTATAGGACGACAGTTTACAGTGCATGTCCCTCGATCTCAGGTTAGAAAGATCAAAGATAAAATCGCCTAATCATTGATTGTATAAATGTGGTCTCTACAACTTAATTTGGGACTCACAATCGGCGAAGCCATATAAAAATGAAAATAGTTGTTACCGGAGGAGCGGGTTTTATTGGATCAAATACTTGTGAGGATTTGCTAGGAAATGGTCATCACGTTATTTGTTTGGATAATTTTCTTACCGGCAAACGTGAAAACGTTGAAGCTCTTTTAAGTTCAAAACGATTTGAACTTGTAGAAGGCGATATCAGAGATTTAGAAACTTGCAGGAAGGCAGTGAAAGGCGCAGATCTAGTGCTTCATTTAGCAGCGCTCGGTTCTGTACCAAGATCGATTGCAGACCCGGTTACAACAAATGACATTAATATTAATGGATCTTTGAATATACTTGTTGCAACAAGAGATGAGGGAATTAAAAGATTCGTATATGCGGCAAGCTCCTCCACATATGGTGATTCAGAAAGCCTCCCAAAGGTGGAACACATTATCGGAAAGCCACTATCTCCTTATGCGATAACCAAATATGTTAGTGAACTTTATGCCGATGTGTTTGCCAAGACCTACGATATGGAATGTATCGGACTTAGATATTTTAATGTATTTGGAAGAAGACAAGATCCTAAAGGAGCCTACGCCGCTGTAATTCCAAAATTTACAGCGTTACTGCTGAACCATGAAGGGCCTGTAATTAATGGAGATGGATCCTTTTCAAGAGATTTTACCTACATTGATAACGTTATTCAGATCAATAAATTAGCGTTATTTACGAAAAATAGAGAAGCGCTAAATCAAGTTTATAATGTTGCTTTTGGAGAAAGCTCAACACTAAATGAACTTTTCGATGAAATTAAGGCCAATTTAAGTAGGTATGATGATAAAATAAATAGCATAAAATCAATACACGGTCCAAAACGTAAAGGAGATATCCCCCACTCATTGGCATCCATTGAGAAAGCAAAACGACTATTAAACTATGCTCCAGAGTACTCCTTAAAAGACGGACTGAAAAAAGCGATGCAATGGTACTGGGAGCACAAATCGACACTGGAGGTATAAAAAATTGAAGCGCAGGAAAAACTTTTGATTAAATGAAAATTTTAAGGCCATATTTAATTAATCTTCCGAAAATAGTAGATGCACGAGGGAATCTAACGTTTTTGGAGAATCCTGAAAATATTCCCTTTGAAATCAAACGCACATATTGGATTTATGATATACCAAGTGGTCAAACGAGAGGTGGTCATGCATTCAAAAGTCAAAATGAAATGATTGTCGCACTGTCCGGAAGTGTCGAGGTGTACACCTCGGATGGAGAATATGAAAGTTCAATAGTATTAAACAGGCCTTCTAATGGCTATTTCATCCCCAAAATGACATGGAGACAAATCAGAAACTTCAGCTCAAACGCAGTTGTTCTCATAATAAATTCACATCCTTACGACTCGGAAGATTATATTTATGATTATTCAAAATTTGCAACATTCAAATAATGGAGAATATTTTCAACTGTAATCTTGTAGAACTTC
Organism: uncultured Flavobacteriales bacterium; assembly: GCA_913020765.1. Lineage (GTDB taxonomy): Bacteria > Bacteroidota > Bacteroidia > Flavobacteriales_D > Crocinitomicaceae > UBA952. The sequence goes on from CAJWAO010000004.1 coordinate 60,127, forward strand.
AAAAGATTAAAAATCGCGCTGGAAATTTAAGTGTGGTCGAAAATTCAAATTCAATTCCTTTTGATATTGCGCGAGTATATTATATTTATGACGTTCCTGGAGGTTCAGATCGAGGAGGGCATGCACATAAGGACCTAGAGCAGTATGTTATTGCCGTAAGTGGCGCTTTTGACATCCAACTAGATGATGGAAAAAACAAAAAAACTGTTAGACTAGACAGGCCTTTTCTTGCGCTTCATATCAAAAAAGGTATCTGGAGAGAAACAAGAAACTTCACATCAGGAGCAATTTGTATGGTGATTGCATCCCATAAGTACGACTACCAGGATTACATTCATGATTACGAGGATTTTCTGAAATTTAGGAGAAATGAATAAAATAAAACACTCATTCGGCGAAAGCACAGTTATATATGAGGGAGCCGAGGTTCATTCCTCTTGTGACGTGGGTCCATTCACAATCATTTATCCCGGTGTACATATTGGAGAAAATGTACAAATTGGCGCTTCATGCATTATTGGTAAAAAACCAAAAATAGGCAAAAATCAAACTGAATTATCAACTACTGACAAAACGACCGTTATTCAATCAAATGCGATTATTTGCGACAAAGTAATCATATATAATGGAGTAAAAATCGGCGAAGAATCATACCTTGCAGACGGTTCTCTCATCAGAGAGAATGTTACAATCGAAGAAAATGTTGTCATCGGAACATACGTAGTGATTAGTTTTAACGCAAAAGTTGGAGCCAAAAGTAAAATCATGACAGGAACAAATATTGCTGGCAATATGAAAATTGGCAAAGGGTGTTTTTTTGGTGCTCATGTATGTGCTGTGAATGACAATAAACCATTTGATTTAAAAGAACGCAGCCAACAAATTAGTGCAGAAATTAAAAACGATGTATTTATTGGGGCCAAAACAACCATTCTTCCCGATTTAGTCATTGAGGAAGGAATACAAGTAGCAGCAGGTTCAATAGTCACAAAGGACCTGAGAAGTAAAAACGCACTGTATATGGGTTCGCCTGCAAAAATCAGAAATCATGAAAAGTAAATTACCTACTCAATCCAATATACACAAGGACGCTCGAATTGGAAAGTTCAGTATCATTGAGCATGATGTAATTGTTGAGGACGATGTTGAAATAGGGAATTATTGCCAAGTAAAGTCGGGAAGTGTAATTAAAAAGGGTAGCATCATCAAAAATAATGTTTCAATAGGATGCAATAATATCATTCATAGCAATTGCCAAATTGATTCTTTTTGTTCCATAATGGACAATAATATTTTTTATAGCAATACGAAGATCGGTTCGCACACTTTAGTTGAGAATAATGTTACCGTTAAAAGTTCCAATAATATCGGAGTGCATTGCATTCTAAGGGACAACGTGCTGGTAGGAGAATCATGTAAATTGACTGCTTATTGCGAGCTAAGAAATAACGTAATCCTAGGAGAGAATACCTCTTTTGGAAGCCGTTGTACAATTTCTGCAAATGCTGTAATTGGTTCAAATGTGACCATTAAATACGGATTTGTGCTGACGGACACTCCTAATCTTTTGAATGGAGAACACAAAGAAGTTGAAGGAATTCAAGATGGTACCTTTATCGGTGCCAATGTCACACTTATGCCTGGGTTCAAAATAGGCAAAAACTGTATTATAGGCGCTTGTTCTCAGGTTAGGTCAAATATTCCAGACAACGAAATTTGGTATGGCTCTCCCGCACGATTTCACAAAAAAATGTAACTAAACGGCTTCATGCACATTCCATTTTTAGATTTAAATAAAATTAATTTACGGTTTGAAGAAGAATTTCTACAGGCGACGCAGCACATCATTAGAAATGGTTTTTTTGTTTTGGGTGAGCAAGTGCACACTTTCGAGTCTGATTTAGCAGAATATATTGGATGTAAACATGTAATTGGCGTCGCTAATGGGCTTGATGCATTAACATTAATTTTTAGAGGATATAAAGAGCTCGGTGTATTACAAGAAGGTGATGAAGTTATCGTTCCTGCAAATACGTATATAGCAAGTATTTTAGCAATTACAGAAAATGGACTCAGACCAAGACTAATAGACCCTAACTCAGACACCTTTAATTTAGACTTAATTGAAGAAAATATTTCTGAAAATACGAAGGCAATATTACATGTCCATTTGTACGGATTAGCCACCTGGAATGATAAATTATATAAAAGTCTTCAGCGCAAAGGAATACTTGTCATTGAGGATTGCGCGCAGAGTATAGGCTGTCTTCATAAGGGTATTCAATCAGGTAATCTCGGAGATGCGGCCGGATTCAGTTTTTATCCTGGCAAAAATCTTGGCGCATTGGGAGACGGGGGAGCAATATCAACAAACAATACCGATTTAGCCAATACCGTTCGCGCATTGGGGAATTATGGTAGCCATAAAAAATATCACAACCAATTTCAAGGGATCAATAGTAGATTAGATGAAATTCAAGCTGCATTTTTAAAAGTAAAATTGAAAAAGTTAGATGAAGACAACAATCATCGGAGATATTTAGCCTCAATTTATGATCGGGAACTGACTAATTTACCTGTTATTAAACCCCTTTATAATAGCTACCATGTTTATCATTTATATGTTATTCGAACAAAACTAAGAGATGACCTGCAATCCTATTTACTAAAAAGAGGTATACAAACATTAATTCATTACCCGATCCCACCCCACAAGCAAGAGGCGTTCAAAAGCATA